>DASUUP010000070.1:0-10329 GCA_036373995.1 Acidimicrobiia bacterium | reverse complement strand
TGCGTGTCGTCGAAGGAAACTTCGGCGACCTCGTCGACGTCGTCAGCGGTGTCACCGAAGACCCGATCTCCGGTGTCCTCTTCGACTTCGGGGTCTCTTCGCACCAGTTGGAGCAGGCCGGACGTGGTTTCTCGTATCGTCGGGAGGGGCCGCTCGACATGCGGATGGGACCGGATGCGGGCCTCACCGCCCATGAGATCGTCAACGAATGGCCTGTCGAAGACATCGCACGCATAATTCGCATCTATGGCGAGGAGCCTCTCGCCCGCCGTATAGCCCGGGCCATCGTCGCGGCCCGGCCCATCGATTCCACTGCCACGCTGTCCACCGTCATCGCAGACGCGATGCCCGCGGCCCGGCGTCGGGCAGGTCATCCTGCCCGACGCACCTTCCAGGCAATCCGCATCGCCGTGAACGGCGAGCTCGATGCAGTGGCATCCGGTGTCGAGCAGGCCGTCGACCTGGTCCGAACAGGTGGGAGGGTCGTCGCGATCTCTTATCACTCGTTGGAGGACAGGATCGTCAAGCAGCACTTCGCGGAGAAGGCCAGGGGTTGTACCTGTCCCCCCGACCTCCCGGTGTGCGGATGCGGCAACACCGCAGAGGTTCGCCTCCTCACGCGAAAGCCCATCCGGGCGAGTGAAGAGGAGATCGCGGTCAACAACCGGGCGCGTTCCGCGGTCCTCAGGGCCGTCGAGAAAGTCGCCTCATGACCGCACAGCCAGCTCGCACCCAACGTACCAGCCATGGACTTCGAGTTCTCAAGGGAAGGCGCGTCCGCAGGCCCTCCATAGCGCCATGGATGATCATGGTCCTGATCGCCATCTTCGCCTTTCTCGGCCTCGGCTTCGCTCGCACGAGCCTCGATCGCTCTGCGTTCGACCTGGCCGAGCTGAACAGGGCGATCGACACCCAGCTCGCGTTGAACGAGCAGCTGAGACTCGAGGTCGCACGTCTCGAGAACCCGGCGAGGATCGCACCGCTCGCCGATGAGATGGGTCTCGTTCTTCCGTCTGACACCAATCAGCTGCTGGTGAATCTGGATGAGCCCTCGGCAGTCGTGGCCGAGGGGGACGGCAGCGGAGCCAACCAATGAATCCCCGTGGACGCGCTGGAACCGGGTTGATGTGCGGGGCCCCGCCCCTCCGGACACCCAGCCGGAGAGCCGGTGGCCATGGCCCCCGATGACAGCAAGGGGAGAGCGGGCCGGGCCCGCATGGCCATCATCGGAGTGGTCGTCATCGCGGCTTGGCTGGGGATGGGATATCGCCTCTTCGAGATCCAGGTGGTTCGTGCCGAGGAACTCGCTGACAAAGGGCTGAGCCAGCGTCTCGTCACCAAAGAGATGGCGCCGCAGCGAGGGAAGATCTACGACCGGAACGGGAACCTCTTGGCGATGACCGTCGAGTCCCGGAGCCTCTTCGCCGACCCTCAGACGCTGGAGGAGCCGCTGTGGGTGGCTCAACAGATAGGCGGCCTGCTCGGTGTCGACAGCGACGGCCTCTACGAGAAGCTCACCAGCGACAGCCGGTTCGTCTACATGAAGCGCCAGGTGGACGGGGTGCTCGCCGACCAGATCCTCGGTTTGGAGATTCCGGGTGTGTATGCCCATCCCGAACCAACCCGCGTCTACCCGGCAGGTGCGGTGGCCTCACACGTGACCGGATTCGTGAACATCGACGGCGACGGCCAGGAGGGCCTGGAGCTCTTCTACGACACCGAGCTGCGCGGCGAGCCGGGCCGAGCCGTCTACGAGCGGGCGCTCGACGGGACGCCGATCCTCCAGGCGGAGTCGGACATCGTCCCCGCCATCCCCGGAATGGACTTGCGAACCACGATCGACCTCCCCCTCCAGTACAAGGCACAGGAGTCCTGTGTCTCTGCCGTGGAGCGAACCGGGGCCGACTCGTGTTGGGCCGTCGTTCTCTCTGTCGAGACCGGTGAGATCCTGGCCATGGTCGGCGCACCTGTCTTCGATCCAGACACGCGACAGACCGTGGATCCCAGATGTGCGGATGCGGAGGACCCGGTGTCGTGCCACATGTTCCGGAATTTCGTCGTTCGCGGCATCTACGAGCCGGGCTCAACCCAGAAGATGATCACCTTTGCGGCCGCTCTCGAGGAGGGTGAGGTCCAGGTTGGGACCGTGATACCCGAAGTCGACGACGAGCTGGAGCTGCTCGACGGCGCCTGCAAGGCGGGCGACGACGACCTCCACGGTTGTTACGAGGACTTCGACGAGCACGAGGCGATGGACATGACCGTCCGCGACATCTTCACGCGATCATCGAACATCGGAACCATCCTGGTCGCAGAGAAGCTGGGAGAAGAACGGCTGGTCGACTACATCGAAGCCTTCGGTCTCGGCCAGAAGACGGGGGTCGACTACACGGTGGAGGCGCCCGGGATCCTTCGATTCGACGCCGGTTGCCAGACCTGTTGGGCCTCTGCGGCGATCGGGTACTCGGTGGCTGCCAGCCCGCTGCAGATGGCCGCGGCGTACGCCGCAGTCGGCAACGACGGGATCTGGACGACTCCTCACATCGTTAAGTCCCAGGTGGACGCGCAAGGCGAGACCGAGGTGGCCGGGATCGAGACCCGTGAGGTCGTCTCCCCGGGAACCGCGCTACTCATGCGTGAGCTGCTCGCCGGCGTGGTCGAGGACGGGACCGGTCACAACGGCGCGGTCGAGGGATACCGGGTCGGAGGGAAGACCGGGACCGCCAACAAGCTAGGCGATGACGGGCGATACACCGAGGAAACGCGGGCGTCCTTTGTCGGGATGGCCCCGGTCAGCGACCCTCAGGTCGTCGTGGCCGTGGTCGTCGATGCACCCGATCACGCCTACCGGACAGGTGGTCTCGCAGCTGCGCCGGTCTTCTCGGAGATCATGGAGCAGGCACTCCACCGTCTCGGGGTGAGCCCGGATGGCGAGCAGGGGTAAGCAGTTGTCGGCGCTGGCGGGCCAGGTCGATGAGGCCCGGATGATCGGTGATTCCGATCCGGCCGTGTTCGACGTGACCCACGACTCCCGTCGCGTGATGCCGCGATCGATCTATCTCGCACTCCGCGGTGCCAACACCGACGGTCACGATTACGTCGAGTCAGCCGTTGCCGAGGGAGCCGTCGCCGTCTGCGTCGATCACGAGGTTGCCGCCACCGTGCCCCAGCTCATCGTGCCTGACACGCGTGCGGTACTCGGTGAGTTGGCCGCGCTCGTGCATGATCACCCCTCTCGCTCACTGGACGTCATCGGCGTGACCGGGACAAACGGGAAGACCACCGTCACCCACTTCATCGAATCGATTGCTGCCAACGCGGGCCGCGTCACCGGCTTGATCGGGACGATCCACACCCGTTACGCCGCCGTCTCGGTTTCCTCGGTCATGACCACTCCCGAGGCCTCCGACTTCCAGCGCCTGCTGGCCGAGATGCGTGACGCCGGAGTGGAAGTGGTTGCCGCCGAGGTTTCGTCGCACGCTCTCGATTTCGGACGGGTCAACTCGACGCGTTTCTCGGTCGCTGCCTTCACCAACCTGTCTCAAGACCATCTCGACTTCCACGGCGACATGGATTCCTATCGTGCCGCCAAGGAACGGCTCTTCACCGATTACGAGGTGGGCACCGCGGTCGTCAACATCGACGACCCTGTGGGTCGAGGGCTCGCCGGCACCTATACGGGAAACCTGGTGACGGTGGGCGCCGTGGGTGATGTTTCGATCAGCGGGCTGGCCCCAATGCCCGGCGGCAGTCGCTTCACCTTCGCCACCCCATGGGGTCTCTCCGAGCTGACCGCTCCGGTGATGGGCGAGTTCAACGTCTCCAACCTCGCGATCGCCGCGGCCTGCTGTCTCGGAGTGGGGATGAGCTTCGGGGATGTGATCGCCGGGATGACCCGGGTCGCGGGTGTGCCCGGGCGTTTTGAGATTGTCTCAGGAGACGACCCCGTTGTGGTGATCGTCGACTACGCCCACACACCTGAAGGCGTGGCCCGGGCGGTCGATACGGCCCGCCGCCTCACCGATGGACGGGTGATCGGGCTGATCGGCGCCGGGGGAGACCGCGATCGGGCCAAGAGACCCGCCATGGGCGCGGCCATATCCAGCTCCGACCTGGCCGTCATCACGAGCGACAACCCCCGCTCGGAAGATCCGAACGAAATAGTGGCCGCCGTGGTCTCCGGGGTCCCGTCTGGCTCCGAGTCAGTCGTCGAAGTCGATCGTCGCCGCGCCATCGACATAGCGGTCGATGCCGCCGAAGACGGGGACGTTGTCCTGATCCTGGGGCGGGGCCACGAGCCGTACCAACAAATCGCGGGCGAGAAGATCGCATTCGACGACCGCAAGGTCTCCGCCGCTTCGCTGCAGAGACGTCGGAAGTCCACAGATTCGGGGCCCCGATCAGGGAGCATTGACACGTGATTGCGCTCCTGGTTGCGGCGGCTCTCGGGTTACTGCTTTCCATATTCATCACCCCGTATGCGATCCGTTCGTTGCGTCGACGCGAGATCGGGCAGTTCATCCAAGAAGACATCCAGGGCCAGCATGCCCATAAGCAGGGCACCCCGACCATGGGCGGGATCGTCTTCGTGGGGGCGGCCGTTGTCGGATGGCTGCTGGCACACGTCCAGGTGTGGACCTCGTCGACCGGATTCACGTTCCAGATACGGGACTTCGGCGACGGTGGCTGGCTGGCGGTCCTCGCACTGGTGGGGATGGCGCTGGTTGGTTTTCTCGATGACTGGATCAAGTACTCCCGTCAGCGCAGCCTCGGTCTGTCGAAGGCCGCGAAGTTTGGCGGGCAACTGGCCATTGCCGCGCTCTTCGCCTTCCTGGCGACCAGGGCCGGCATCGTCACCGAGATCTCTTTCGTCCGACCATTGGGGGAGCAGTTCGACCTCGGAGTCTTCTTCGTCGTATGGGTTCTGCTGATGCTCACCGGAGCCGCAAACGGCGTGAACCTCGCTGACGGGATGGACGGTTTGGCGGGTGGGGCGTCGGCCCTGGTGGTCGGGGCCTACACCATCATCTCCTTCTGGCAGTTCAGGAACTCGGGAGACGTCGGCGGGATCTACGAGGCGGTGTCTCCGTTGGAACTGGCCATGATCTCGGCGGCGATGCTCGGCGCTCTGCTCGGCTTCCTCTGGTGGAATGCACCGCCGGCGAAGATCTTCATGGGAGACGTGGGCAGCCAGGGCATCGGCGGTTTGCTGGCAGCCCTCGCCCTACTCACGAATACCCAGCTGCTGCTAGCCCTCATCGGTGCCGTGTTCGTCGCGGAGACACTCTCGGTCATCGCCCAGGTGGCGAGCTTCAGACTCACCGGGAAACGGGTGCTGCGGATGTCACCGCTTCACTTCCATTACGCCCTGGGCGGCTGGCCCGAGACGACGGTGGTGATCAGGTTCTGGATACTCACCGGTGCGGGGGTCGCATTGGGTCTCGGCTTCTTCTACGCCGATTTCCTGCAGATCGAGGGCATCCTGTGACCAGGCTGCTCATTCTCGGAGCCGGTGTGTCCGGTCGAGCGGCGTCACGTCTGGCCCGCAAGCACGGAATGTCGGTGACCTTGTACGACGAGACCGTCCCCACCGAAGCGATCGGCGACGATGTCGGTCTTGCAACTGGATCATGGGACCCGGTCCTCCTCGCAGGAGTCGACCTGGTCGTCGCCAGCCCCGGGTTCTCGGAGCGATCGCGCCCGGTTGTAGATGTCCTGGAGAGCGGTCTGCCGATCTGGAGCGAGATCGAGTTCGCCTATCGGCATCTCGAGAGCCCCATCGCAGCCGTGACCGGGACCAACGGGAAGACCAGTGTCACCGAGGCGACGGCGGCGATGCTCGACGCCAGCGGGCTCGATGCCCATGCAACCGGCAACATCGGAGCGGCGCTCTCCGATTTCGCCGACACCAGTTACGACGCTCTGGTCGTCGAGGTGTCGAGCTTCCAGCTGCGATTCACCGAGGAGTTCCATCCCGGCGCCGCCGCGATCACCAATGTCGCGGTCGACCATCTGGACTGGCACGGGTCCCCGCAGGCGTACCGGGACGCCAAAGCGCTCATCTATGCCAACCAGACGGAGACCGACCTGCTCGTTTTCGACTGCGACGACCAGGGAGCCAGCCAACTGGCGCGGAAGGCACCGTCGCAGCTGTACCCCGTCTCTGGACATCGTGTTCCCGAAGGTGGTGGTGGGTTCGACGGGCGGAATCTCCGGGTTGGTGATGTCGCGGTCGACGTCACCGACCTCAAGTCTCAGGATCCCACTCATCTGGTCAACCTGGCCTGCGCCGGGGCGCTCGCCCTGCGAATGGGGGCCACATCCGAGGGAGTGGTCGATGGCGCCATCGCCTTCCAACCCGGAGCGCACCGGCGCACCGTGGTCGCAGAGATCGACGGTGTGACTTGGGTCGACGACTCGAAGGCCACCAATCCGCATGCCGCGCTCGCCTCGATTCGGGCCCACGACTCGGTGGTTCTGATCGCCGGCGGGCTGGCGAAGGGCATCGACCTCACCCCGCTTGCCCGGGAGGACAACGTGAAGCTCATCCTCGGAATCGGAGAGGCCGGGCCCGGGCTGGTCGCGGCTGCCGGCGAGAGAGGGAGATTGGCGGGGACTCTCGAGGTCGCGTTGGTGGCTGCCGCCGATGCGGCTGTCCCTGGAGACACCGTGCTGCTCGCACCCGGTTGCGCCAGCTTCGACCAGTTCAGCTCTTATACCGCTCGTGGCGATCGGTTCGCCGAGTTGGTGCAAGAGATATTGGAGACGGAGAGGTGACCGGGAACGTGACGTCCCTGGCCAAGGTGCGCGCTGCAGCCAAGGGCAAGCTGGCGAGCCAGAAGGTGAACGACCGGGCAACGACCATGCTCCTGGTACTCGTCGTCGTCCTGGTCGTGGTCGGCCTCGGCGTCACCATGTCGGCGTCGTCCGCCGTGGCCCTCAACGTCACCGAATCCCAGGACCAGTGGCACTTTCTCAAACGCCAGCTCGTAGGTGTCGGGCTGGGGATCGTGGCCCTGATCATCGCCTCCCGCATCCCCTACCGGTTCTACCGCAAGACCGCTCTCCCGCTGTTCCTGCTCACTGTTGGCCTGCTCATCGCCGTAGAGATGAACGGCATCACCGAAGGAGGGGCCACCCGTTGGCTCAGGCTTCCCGGGGTCACGTCATTTCAGCCGTCAGAGTTGGCCAAGGTGTCCGTCGTCTTCGTGCTTGCCTATCTCCTGGAGAAGAAGGCGAAGCTGCTGACGAACTTCCCCCACTTCATCGTCCCCGTCGCATTGATCCTCGGGATCGTCGGTGTGCTCGTCATCCGTCAGCCCGACCTGGGCACTCTCATCATCATCGGGGCAGCGGCCATGGCGGTGGTCATCGCCAGCGACGTGCCGATGAAGTTCATATTCCTCATCGGGCTGATAGCCGTCCTGGCCACGACTTATCTCGCCTTCGACGCAGACTACCGGGCCGCACGCTTCGACGCATTCCTCGACCCGTACGCCGACCCTTCGGGTGATGGCTACCAGCTGATCCAGGGGTACTACGCCCTCGGCAATGGTGGGGTCTTCGGTGTCGGGCTAGGAGCTTCACGGGCGCGCTGGTTCTATCTCCCCAACGCCCATACCGACTTCATCTTCGCCATCATCGGAGAGGAGACCGGTCTCATCGGCGGCCTCACGGTGATCGGGCTGTTCATCGCTCTCGCCGTCACCGGCTGGGTCGTCGCCTCACGCGCTCCCGACCGCTTCGGCCGCATGGTGGCCGCCGGCATCACCGTGTGGCTCTCGTTCCAGGCGCTGGTCAATATCGGCGGTGTGCTCGGGGTGATCCCGATAACCGGAATCGCGCTCCCGTTCGTCTCGTTCGGGTCGACTGCTCTGGCGGTTTCGATGGGCGCGATCGGCATCCTGGTGAACATCGCCCAGAGCGGTACGGATGCAGCCCCGTCGACCAAGCCGAAGGCGGGATGACGTTTCTCATCGCAGCCGCGGGCACCGGTGGCCACGTGTTCCCGGGCCTGGCGGTCGGTGAGGCACTTCTGAACCTTGGGGTCGATCGCTCGGACGTCGCCTACGTCGGCGGCGACCGTCTCGAGGCGACCGTGTATCCCGAGGAGGGCTTCCGTTTCGTCGAGGTCGAGCTTGCCGGCTTGAAACGGTCTCTTGCGCTCCAGAACCTGCGGATCCCGGGCGTGGTGAGGAGGGCGCGCACCGCCATCGCCGGCGAGATCGAACAGTCTTCTGTCCGCGCGGTGTTGGGAATGGGCGGCTATGTGACCATTCCTGCCGCCCTGGCGGCACGCAAGCAACGGGTCCCATTCTTCAATGCCGAGCAGAATGCTGAGGCCGGGCTGGCGAACCGGGTGACTGCCCGTTGGGCGAGGCAGAGTTTCGTCTCCTTTCCCGATACCGGTGGGCTGCCGTCCGCCACGTGGGTGGGGAACCCCGTCCGTGAGCCATTCTGGGATTTCGATCGCGACGAGCTTCGTGATGCCGCCCTCGACCATTACGGGCTCTCGGGAGATCTGGCCGTGGTAGGCGTTTTCGGGGGGTCATTGGGGGCAGGTGTCATCAACGAGGCGGTCGTCGACATGGTCACATCGTGGTCGGGAGACCCCGTTGCAGTGGTTCACCTCACCGGGGATGCCCATCTCGTCGCGCTCTCCGGGATCGAGCCCGGGGACCGTGTGACCTGGGTGCGCATGGGCTTCGAGAAGAGGATGGATCTCTTCTACGCCGCATCCGATCTGGTCGTGGCACGAGCCGGTGGAGCAGTGGCCGAGCTCACTGCAACGGCAACGCCCTCGGTACTCGTCCCTGGCCAGTTCGGCTCGGGGGGACATCAGGAAGGCAACGCCCGAGCCCTGCAGCGGGCCGGTGCAGCCGAGGTCGTCCCCCAGACAAGGCTCGATCGTCTCGCCGGGACGGTGGTCGAGCTGGTATCCAATGCTGACAGACGTGTGACCATGGCCCGCGCCGCCGCCGACATATCGAAACCCGACGCCGCTCGTACCATCGCCCGAGCCATGATCGAGGCAGCATCATGAGCCTTCCCGAAGGCCGAATCCATGTCGTGGGCGCCGGTGGTGCCGGTATGAGCGCCATCGCCAAGCTGCTTCTCGGTCGGGGCCACGAGCTCTCGGCGTCCGACCTGCGCGGTGGCGCAGCGCTCGACGCCCTCGCCGACCTCGATGTCAGCACCTACGTCGGCCACCATCCCGGGGCCGTGGATGGCGCCGGCTTGGTCATCGCCTCTTCCGCGGTTCCCGATTACGACGAAGAGCTGACGGCCGCGCGGGAGAGGGGGATCGCGGTGTGGCGCCGCCCCCAGGTGCTCGAGGCCGTCACATCCGAACTTCCCACCATCGGGGCCACCGGAACCCATGGCAAGACGACGACGACCGCGATGCTGATAACGATCCTGCGCGCGCTCGGCGAGGACCCTTCGTTCGTCGTCGGCGGCGATCTGGTCGATCTCGGGACCAACGGGCACGCGGGCGGCTCCGATCTCCTCGTGTTGGAGGCCGATGAGGCCTTCCGCACCTTCGAGTCCCTCCACCTCCGCGGTCTGGTGGTGACCAACGTCGAGCATGAGCATGTCGACCACTTCGACTCAGCCGACGACATCGTCCCGAGTTTCATCGGGGTCGCCCGCAAGGTGGAAGGCCCGGTCGTCTGCTGCCTCGATGATCCGGGCTCGGCGACAGTGGCCGGGGCGACCGGAGCGATCACCTACGGATTCGACGAGGCAGCGGATTGGACGATCAGGGATCTCGATGTCGGGTCCGGGACGGTCTCGTTTCACATCGACGGGCCAGACGGGTCCGTCGGTGTCTCGGTGCCGCAGCCAGGAGCCCACATCGCCCAGAACGCCACAGGTGCGATCGCCCTACTGAACACCCTCGGGCACGATCTCCAGGATCTGGCGGCCGGAATCTCGGGATTCCGGGGTGTCGGACGGCGGTGGGAGCACAGAGGGACGGTCGGAGGAGTGGTGCTGTATGACGACTATGCACACCATCCAACCGAGGTCGCAGCCGTTCTCGATGCGGCCACCGGCACCGTCCCGGGAAGGATCTGGGCAGTGTTCCAGCCTCACCTCTACTCCCGCACCGAGCGGTTCAGCGGCGAGTTCGGCAAAGCGCTGGCTCGGGCCGACGTGGTGGTGGTCACGGACGTGTTCGGGGCGCGAGAGGAGCCGGTGCCCGGGATCACCGGTGAGCTGGTGGCCGAAGCCGCCAAGGAGGCAGGAGCCACGGTTCACTACGTCCCTCACCGATTCGACCTGGCGGAGTTCGTCGCTCCGTTGCTCGAAGAGGGAGACATGGTCATC
>DASUUP010000069.1:0-2555 GCA_036373995.1 Acidimicrobiia bacterium | reverse complement strand
TGGGCTCTCCACGGTTCAGATGATCCATCCCGAGGCCCGCAACCCGGAGCCACCCCAAGCCACCCACGACGTAGTGACCTCCTTGATCGAACTAACAGAGCATGTCAACGACGGGTAGCGATAGCCGCTCAGGACGTGCCGATATCGCGCGCCTCACGAAGTGCTCGTTATCCGCACAAGAATGTTGATCTGTGCGGTTTGATTCCTCTGAACGGGATTTGTTGAAACCAAATCTGTCTCTGAGGAGTGTCTTGGGCGTGGACGGCACAGTCGAAGCTGACGCGTCGGTGACTCAGGATCGTTTTGAGCAGCTCCATTCGCGGAGGGATCGCCTGTATCGGGCGGTGGCCCTTGCTGTCGGAGATGCGGTTTTGGCCGCTGAGGCGATCGATGAGGCGATGGCCCGCGCGTATGCCCGTTGGGATCGCATCGAGGGTTACGCGAGTCCGGAAGGTTGGGTGTATCGGGTTGCGATCAATGTTGCACGTTCGGCGCTCCGCAAGGCCCGACGGGAGGACCTCTGGGAGCTGCCACCGGAAGAAGCGGTTGCTGATGACCACCCGGATCTCGAACTCCGAGCGGCGATCGGTCGTCTTCCCGTGAAGTTCCGGAGTGTCGTGGTCGCGAGGTACCTCCTCGATTGGTCGACGGCAGACACGGCCCAGGCTCTGGGAATTCCTGAGGGGACGGTGAAGGTCAGGCTCAAGCGAGCTCTGAGTCGGTTGGCAGAAGATTTACCGGGAGAAGAAGGATGAAAACACTTGAACGACGTCTTGTCGACACTCTTCGCTCAGAAGCCGAACGGCTTCCGGATGAGGTGGCGGCCTACACGGCGCCGCCGCTGGAGTCGAGACGAACTGGAGCCATTCGTCCGGGGCTGGCGGCACCTGCCGCTGTGGTGGGGGTGATGATCCTGGCAGCCCCTGTCATCTGGCTTAGCGCAGGACGCGGTGGTGGAGGGGAGTCGCCTGCTACCACGCCCACTACCCAGCCGGCGATAACCGAATCCACACAACCGGCTGCGACGACGTCAGCCAACGCCCCAGTGTTTGGGGGTCTCTTGGGTTCGGTGGTCGATTTGCTCCCCGATGGCTTCGATCCCGCAGTGGCTAGCTCAATCTTGGTCGCGGATGGCAGTCCGGAAGACGCAGCAATCCGGTATCTGGCGACACGGAACGTCACGAGAAGTGTTGGCATCACCCAGGTCGAAGAACAGGATGGTTACACCCTCGTTGGCTGGGCTTGGGGCCGCCTCCTCGAGGAGTCGGAACCGGAGCAAGGCGAGAGCGGTTGGATTCTGATGCGTCCGTCGAACGGAAACTTCGAGGTGATCGCTGCGACCAGTGACAGTGTCGATTTGTCGGATGTCACTGTCATTGACGGTCGCCTCCACGGACGCGTGACGAGCGATTCCAGCCAGCAAATCGGAGTCGACGTGCTCAATCTCGACGAAACGCCCGTCGCAGCGGCACCGCACCCTGAAGGGATGCCCGATGCTGACTTCCTATGGGGTACGGCTGGAGCAGGCGAATCCCCCATGACATTGGATCTTCCCGTCGCCGAGCCTTTCATCTTCCGAGTGAATCTGGTGGGCGGCGGGTTGCTGTCGATTTCAGAAGTCATCTTCGGCCAGAGCGCCGACTCCCCATCCGACGATGAGCCGGTTCAGGAAGCGGCAACCCAGATCGAATACGAGACCGACCCCGCCGGCTTCGAAGCTTTGGTCGGCGACGGCGACACGTTCCTCGGAGGCGGATACGTCAACGGCGACCGCTGGGCGATCGTTGGACGAAGTCTGGTAGCCGAAGGCAAGCCCACGCTCAAGTGCAGTGGCGTTCGTCCCATCATCAACGAAGACGTCTGCGATGACCTCGATGGGCTCGGATGGATTGCGCTCCCGATGGGAGACACCGGAGGAGGGGTACTGGTGATACGCAGCAGCGAGGACGCGGATGCGGTCCGAATCAACTACGAGGACGGAACCGCCGTCGAAGCGGCGTTCGTCGGGCCTGCTGACGACTACCCGCCAGTCGCCGTCGTCCCCATCGAAGCACCGGGAGTCAACGGAACGATCTATGCGATCACAGACAACGGAGACGTTCTCTGGTCACAGCCATTCACAGTGACCGAGATCGTCAACCCCGGCGGATAGAAGCTCCTGGGCTGAGAAGACGACGCATCCCACGACCTGGGTTCGGACGGGACCAACTCTTCCCGAGAAGCGACACCGAACCCAGGTCGACGCCACGAGCCAATGCAGACATAAGGACGAGCCCGATCATCCAGGCACGACCAGCAGTTCTCAAGCGAGCACGAAGCGCCGATCCCGGGCGGTCTCAGACATGGGCATTTCCGTCCGGTATCAGGTGATCTGCGCGAGCCAATCAGAGGGTTGTCAGAAACTGCGTGACCCTGGTGTCGAGATCTGAGGGATAGGCGTGCCCGAGTCCTTTGATCAGGCTGAAGTGGACGTGTGACCGGTCAGCCAGTTGGGATTCCAGCTGGCGGTAACGGTTTTCCCGAGTGTCTTGGTCGCCACAGATGACCAGGGATCT
>DASUUP010000068.1:0-2842 GCA_036373995.1 Acidimicrobiia bacterium | reverse complement strand
GCCGTCCCCGAGTTTGCCTTCGACGATGTGGAGACGACCACCTGGGGCGAGGACCCGCTGTATCTCCCTCAACCCCGCGGCCCGATCAGCCCAATGGTGGAATGACGCGACGTTGACGGCCACCGTGAACATGTCGTTGTCGAAAGGGATGTCTTCGGCGGAGCCCACCCTCACGTCGGCTTCGGGGACCCTCTTGGCTGCCCGCTCCACCATCGAGGCACTGGGGTCCACCCCGGCCACCTCGGCACCGGATTTGAGCGCTCCCTCCAGAGCTGCGCCCGGTCCGCAACCGACGTCGAGGAAGCGGTCATGGTCACGCAAACCCGCATACTCCACGATCGCCACATTGCTCTTCGGGCTGCGGTGCAGGAGCGTGTAGAACCACGCCTTGATTGGCGACCATCTTTCGACTTCGTGGCTCATCGAGACCCGATGCAGGGTAGAGCGACGGGCTCCTACTTCCTCAACAGCCCCGGGGATCGCCATAGGACGTGGAAATGGTGACTTTCGCCTCTGGCAGTGGACGGGGCCGTGGCTCACGATGGGGTTGTCGAATTCGAACGACGACTGGAGGCTTTCGATGACCGACATTTCGACGACGGATGTGCGCCTTCCCGAGGACGTTCCCCCCAAATGGGCGAATTCCCTGATGAAGTGGGCACTCACCACACCGGGGATCGAGCGCATGGTGGGTCAGGGTGTGGCCCTGCTCGGCTTCACCGGACACAAGACCGGTAAGAGATACGCGATCCCGGTGAGCTATCAGCGAGAGGGTGACACCGTCACCATCATCACGAAGCGGGTGCGCAGCTGGTGGCGCAACTTCCAGACTCCCGCCGAAGTCGAGCTACGGCTCGCCGGCCGCGATTACCACGGCAAAGCCGAGATCACCTTCGACGACGAGGAGACTCTCGACTTCATGACCGACTACCTGGCCAAGCGCCCGATTGACGCCAAGGCCTACGGTCTGGACAAGTCGGAGATCGCCCGGGAGAAGGTGGCGAGGATCATCCCCCACATCGTGGTGATCAGGGTCGACATCGCACCGAGCGAATAGCCAAGTCCGAGCACGGTGGCGCGGCTGACGTGGCAGATGTCGCATAGAGCCGCTGACTAACTTCTCGCTCTCCGATGAGTGAGCTCCCAGGCAGAGACACGGCGGTCAGGTATCCGCGCCGCTGGCCCGCGTTCGCAGGCCGGATGGTGGACTTCGCCGTTCTTCCGGGCGATCCGCCCGACCTGGTCCGGACCAAGCGTCTGTTCACCGCTGCCATGTGGGCTTCACTCGTGACGTCAACATTCTCGGTCTACCAGCTCTACACGGCCGAAGTGCCTTGGGCCGCGGTGGCGGTGAGTGTCCCCATACTGACCGCGATCGTCTCTCTGGTGGCGATGCGGGTCGATCCGAACACGTACCCGGGAGTGATGCATGTTGTCGCCGCGGGCACACTCGGCACGACAGCTGTCATGATCGTTCTCTTCGGTGGGGTGCTCGAGTCGGGCAACAACACCGCCTGGAGCATTCTCGCCGTCATCGGGGCGGTGGCCATCTTCGCCGACCGAAGGGCCCACTTCTGGCTGGGGGTGTTTGTCGTGACCACAGTCGGTGCGTTCTGGGCGTCTCAAGTGGTGGAGCCTCTCTATGAGCTGCCCGATCGGGATGACTTCGCGCTGTTCAACACGCTGATGGTGTCGGTGTTCGTATACGCGATCCTCTATTACTTCGTGCGGCAGTCGGCACGTCTCTACGACCAGTCCGAGAGCCTGCTGCGCAACATCCTCCCCGTCCAGATCGTGGAACGCCTCAAACGCTCCAACGAGATGATCGCCGACGAGTTCGAGTCCGCTTCGATCCTGTTCGCCGACGTGGCCGGATTCACACCCATGTCTGCCCGCATGGAACCGCCCGAGGTGATCGAGCTGTTGAACGAGGTGTTCACCGTCTTCGACGGAATGGTCATCGAACGGGGTCTGGAGAAGATAAAGACAATCGGGGACGCCTACATGGTCGCTGCCGGCGTGCCCGTGGCCAGAGACGATCACGCCAGGGCGATTTGTGAGCTCGCCCTGGCCATGCTGGACCACCTGCACTCCCACGAATACGCCGGCCAGGAAATCGAGATGCGAATCGGCATCGCATCAGGACCGGTCATGGCTGGGATCATCGGCCATCAGAAATTCAGCTACGACCTGTGGGGCGACACGGTGAACCTGGCCAGTCGCATGGAGACGTCGGGCATCCCGGGCCGGATACAACTGGCCGAGGGAACCTGCCGGCTCGTCGAAGACTGGTTTGTGTGTGCGGAGCGGGGCCTGGTCGACATCAAAGGCAAAGGCCCCACTCCGACCTGGCTCCTGGTTGGCCCGCGCACAGACTGATCTGTGCCGTCGGTTGGGATAGGGGCAAACCCCGATAACCGGTCCGATGTCCGACTCGTTGAGTTACGCCTGTGAGACGCATGCCGGCCTCGACGAATGCAGAACATGAATCAGCCCCTTCAAGTGAGAAGGAGACAGGTCGATGTTCTGGATCCGGTGAGCTGACCCAGATCGAGGAGGGTTCCGAGGTCCTGCTCCTCGAGTTCCCCGAGACGACGGGCAGGCCGACCGAGGTCGGGGCGGTGGTTCTTCCCGCCGGCGTCGAACACGGTGGCGAATGCCGGTTCGACCTCGGTGATCCCCTGGGGCGGCCCGCCGTGGGGTACGGGAACGTCGATTTCCACCCGGAGCCAGACCCTGGGGTTGCATACAGTGTGTCTCTGGCACCAAATTCCGTCATCGTCTCCTACGCGCACTGAGACTCCACCCTTGGAGATGGCGCGCCGGTCGGACTTCGAGTCGT
>DASUUP010000067.1:0-3645 GCA_036373995.1 Acidimicrobiia bacterium | reverse complement strand
CGGTCAGCCCTGTGGGGATCGTGACCATCGGCAGCCAGACGGTGGAAAATGCCGCCGTGTTCTTCGGGATCATGGCCTATATCAATGTGATCCTGGCCACCATCAACCTGCTTCCGCTGCTTCCTCTGGACGGCGGTCACTTCGCCATAGCCCTCTACGAGAAGCTGAGTGGGAGACAGGCGAACATCCGCAAGCTGATGCCGGTTGCCGCGGCGACGATGGCCACCCTCTTCTTCCTCTTCATCGTCGGTTTCATCCTCGACATAACCAATCCGATCAGTCTCGGCTAGGTCCTCATTAGCCTCGGTACCGTGAGCTTCGAGAGACGGGAAACCCGCCAACTCAAGGTCGGAGACGTGCCCGTCGGCGGTGGTGCCCCCATCACCGTCCAGTCGATGACCACCACGAAGACCGCCGACGTCGATGGCACCCTGGCCCAGGTCTACGCCCTTGCTGGTGCCGGCGCCGACATCGTCCGCATCACCTGCAACGAGGTCGAGGCCGCCCAAGGCCTCGCCGAGATCGTCCCCCGTTCACCGGTCCCGATCATCGCCGACATCCATTACCAGTACCGGTTGGCGCTCGCCGCCATGGAGGCCGGTGTCAACGGGCTGCGCCTCAACCCGGGGAACATCCGCAAGGAGGACCAGATCAAGACCGTGGCCCGGGAAGCCCGCGATCGCGGTCTGCCCATCAGGATCGGGGTCAACGCCGGCTCGCTCGACAAGGATCTCCTGGAGAAGTACGGATCGGCGGTGCCCGAGGCTCTGGTCGAGTCGGCTCTCATCGAAGCCCGGTATCTCGAAGAAGTCGATTTCTCTGACATCAAGGTCTCTGTGAAGCACTCCAACGTCCGCCAGATGGTGGAGTCATATCGTCTCCTCGCCGACACCGTCGACTACCCGCTTCATCTCGGGGTGACCGAGGCCGGACCACCCCCGGCCGGCACAATCAAGTCTGTCGCCGGGATTGGCACCCTCCTCAACGAGGGCATCGGCGACACCATCAGGTTCTCCCTCACCGCCGACCCGGTCGAGGAGGCCAAGGCGGGACGTCAACTCCTCGAGTTTCTCGGATTGCGAGAGCGAAAAGGGCTCGACCTCATCGCGTGCCCGTCATGCGGCCGAGCCGAGGTGGACGTAATCGACGTTGCCACCAAAGCACAGCAGGCGTTGGAGGCGGCCAACCTGCCGATCCAGGTGGCGGTGATGGGCTGCGTCGTGAACGGACCCGGCGAGGCCCGCGAGGCCGATATCGGGATCGCGGCCGGGCGAGGGAGAGGTCACCTGTTCATCAAAGGGCAGGTGGTGAGGGTGGTCCCCGAGGAGGAGATGGTCGAGGCTCTTCTCGACGAGGCGCGCAAGTTGGTCGACGAGGGCATGGAGGCGCGTCTCGCCCATGCCGAGGCCAACGCCGAGGAGATCGCCGCCGCCGAGCGACGTCAGCTCATCGAGATTCGCGGGGACGCCAACAAGTCCGAGGAGCGGAAGGCGAAGGTCGCCGAGGTGGCGTCAGGGGACTAGACCCACAGGATCGGCTAGCGGTATCCGAGATCTGGTGCCCGCGCATGGCTGAGCTGCGATGTTGCCCCTAGCTCATGGCCCCCGGTTGTGTTGCTTCATTCGTCCACCGATCTCATCGGAGAGCGGTGGAGGAAGGGCTCCGTTACCCTTCTCGTCATGGACCTCTTCGACCGTGAAGAGACGTTCGGCGAAGACTATTTGTACTTCTACGAGGCGTTTCTGGACGAGGAGCGAAACAAGGCAGACGTCGATCGGATCGTCGAAATGCTTCGTCTGGTTCCTGGCGACAAGGTCTTAGATGCGCCTTGTGGCCATGGGCGGATTGCCAATCGGCTGGCAGAGCGTGGTTTGGTCGTGACCGGGATCGACGCCACTCCGGAGTTCATCGATCTTGCACGTGAGGACGCCACAAAGCGGGCACTGGAAGTGGACTATCGGGTTGGCGATCTTCGGAGGTTGGGCGTCGATGGGCCTTTTGACGCAGTCGTCTGCTGGTTCACTTCCTTTGGCTACTTCGACGATCCTGGGAACCAAGATGTACTCGAGGAGTTCGCTCGGGTCCTGAGATCGGGAGGGAAGCTGGGAATCGAGACGATTCACCACGATGGGTTTGTCCGCCGGTTCACTCCTGCCCCATTTGCATCAACCACGTTTCGAGATGAGGGCGTCATGATCGACACCAGCGTCTTCGACCCAGTCACCGGTCGGATCCAGACGGATCGGGTGGTATACCGAGGTGACGAGGTGCGCAGGAGCCAACATTCTGTGCGACTCCCCACGATCCCTGAGTTTGAGCAGTGGCTGGCTGCGGCGGGATTTGTCGACATGGAGTACTTCGGGAGAGACCGATCCCCTCCCACGATCGACGACGTGCGAGTCGTCGTGATGGCCACGCGGTGAAGGTGTCCTCCGTCCCTCGCTCACATTAAACACTCCCGGGCGATATCTCATACATCTGAGATCGCACCGGTCGAGGGCCCTGGTGCTACGGGTTACTGCCGAGGAAAATCAAAGAAATCTCCTCGACCCCCCTCGATTTCGGTCGAATCTGTCGGGGGTCGGTCGTATGTTCGAGATATGGATTGGGAGAGAGCCACAGCAGACCAAATCGACGAGGCGTTCGATCACTTCTTGGGTCTCGCAGGCGCGGCCTTGGCACGTGTTTGTGACCTGATCGCCGAAGTAGACCGTCGGCAGGCGTGGATGACCGATGGTGCCGCCAATCTGACCGATTGGGTGTCTGCCAAGCTACGGGTAAGACACTCCACGGCTCGTCAGCTCGTTTCGGTTGCGCGGCGTCTCATCGATTTGCCCATGGTTCGGAAGAGGCTCGCATCTGGGGAGCTGTCATTGGATCAGGCGGACGCCATTTCACGTATGGCCACGCCTGAGACGGAACGAGGGCTGATCGAAGAGGCTATGGGTCTCACCAATGCCGCCTTGGATCGTCGTGCTCGCACAGACCTTGGTGTTTCGATGGAGAAGGCGAAGTCGGTCTGGGAGAGGCGCAAGTTGGTCAGACAGTGGAATCTCGACGAGTCCGAGCTCAGGTTCAACGGCCGGTTGCCCGGTGCTGAAGCCCGCATGTTCGACCAAGCCATCGATGACCGGCTCGCCGACGTACCCCCCAACCCGGAGACTGGACTGTTCGACCCGCTGCCCACTCGAGCCGCCGACGCTCTCACCGAGCTGGCCGCCACCAGCGGAGACAACGATCGCTCCTCGGATGTGATGGTGTTCGCCGACTTCGACGCCCTGCTCACCGAAGACGACGGCGGAGCCGCGTTGGACAACACGGCACCTATCCCGAATGAGACCGCGCAACGGCTCGGTTGCGATGCCGCGGTTCGGGCCGTCATAGCCGAAGGCAGGCAAGTGATCGGGATCGGCCGGAAGAGGAGGAAGATTCCGGGCTGGCTACGTCGTCTCGTCTACGCACGGGATGGTGGGATGTGTCAACTCCCCGGCTGCCGGAATACTCGATGGCTTCAGAATCATCACATCCAGTCGTGGGCACATGGCGGACCAACCGATCT
Organism: Acidimicrobiia bacterium; assembly: GCA_036373995.1. Lineage (GTDB taxonomy): Bacteria > Actinomycetota > Acidimicrobiia > Spongiisociales > ZC4RG35 > JANQRA01. Next base: position 86 of record DASUUP010000067.1, on the reverse strand, counting down.
CGACAATCTGATACTCCTCTGTGGGTTCCACCACCGCCACGTCCACGAGCACGGCTGGCACATCACAGGACCGCCCGAGGCGAGGG
>DASUUP010000066.1:0-7113 GCA_036373995.1 Acidimicrobiia bacterium | reverse complement strand
CCACACCGGAGATGCCCGAGATGTTCACGTGGGCGCCGCGCTCCCCGTTGATGAATTCGAAGTTGACCCATAGCGGCTCGCCGTTGCGCGCCAGCCCGACAGGTACCTTGCGCTCCATGCGGTCGAAGAACAGGGCGCGGTCCCGCTCCTCGTCCTCGGCGATGCGGACCTCCTGGCCGGGGCGCGGGGGCACGAAGATCTCGGGCTCGAACCTGGTGGTGGTCACCTGTGCGACCTCGCTCACCTCGGCGGGGAGGATGCCCTCCTCGATGAGAAAGACGTCGGAGTCGAAGCGCGCACCCTCGTGCCGGGCCACCACCTGGCCCACGGTGCCGTACATGCGGACCACCTCACCGGTGGGCAGCACGCGCTCCAGCGCGACCACGTCGTCGAGCTGTATGTACTCCCCCTCGCCGACGCCCACCCAGAATTCGAGAGGTGTGGCGTCGCGGGTGCCGAGAACTCTCCCAACGGGATCTGTCATCGGTGCCGAGCGTAGACCCCCGCAGTGACACTTCCCGCCCAACCACAGTGACACTTCCCGCCCAACCACCGTGACACTTCCCACCCAACCACCGTGACACTTCCCACCCAACCACCCGGACAGATCTCGTGAGCCTCGTCGTCTTCCCTTTCAAGGAGGAGCGGATCGATGTCGTGGCTGCCAATCTGCACACCGCCGCCACCCACGACCGAATCGACGAGGTGTGGGCGGTGGCGGCGGCCGAGAACGCTGCGATGGCCGACGTGGGGAGAGTGGCCGGAGACGTGACCGCAACGAATGGGACACCCATCCACGTGTTCGCCCAGGACCGCATAGGAGTCTTCCGCTCCGGGAAGGGCGATGGGATGAACACGGCTCTCGCCCGCTCCGCGGAGCGGGGATTCGATCGAACCCACTTCTTCGACGCCGACATCACCAACTTCGACACCGGTTGGATCGATGGCGCCGAACACGCGGCCGACCGCGGCTACGGCGTGGTACGGCATCGCTTCCCGCGCGCCGCCACCGACGCCATGATCACCTGGATGGTGACCCGCCCCGGGCTGGCTCTTCGCTTCCCGGGGACGATTCTCCCCCGTCTGAGCCAGCCACTCGGCGGAGAGCTCCTCCTGACCGCTCCCGCCGTCGAGGAACTGGCCGCGAGCCCCTCAGTCCGGGCGCGGTCCGACTGGGGCATCGACACGGTGATCACCCATGCCACTGCGTGCCTCGATCTCGGTCTCTTCGAGCACAACGCCCCCGACGGGAAACGTCACGCCCTCTACGGATCGCTCACTGACATCGGAGACATGGTGCTCGAGTGTCTCGATGCCGTGGCTTCGCTGGAAGGAGCGCCTCCGGAGAAGGCCGACTTCGATGCCGATCCACCCGCCCCCGTGCCCGAGGACCTGAAGCAAACCGTCGCCTACGACATCGACAAGACCCGTGAATCGATCTCGGAGCCACCAGCCAGATCGGAGAGGGAGATCCTTCAGTCACTCGGGATCGACCCTGATGGGCCGATCGAGATGGACGGCGAACGCTGGATGAAGACTCTGCCCGCTCTCATGGACCGATTCGACCTGGCCGACGTCGCCTGGCGGTCGGCGGTGTTTCGGCTCTGGGTGGAACGTGTGATCCACTACACGATCCACGAGGTGCCTCGCGGGTATGACGCCGCGATGTCATACCTCGAGAGAACGATCGTGGACTTCGAGCGCAGTCGCTAGCCGAGGGCTATGGCGGCGAGAGCACAGAGTGTGAGGCCGATCCCCACGAGCTGACGTGCCCGGAGGTGCTCGGCGTTGATCATGCGCGCCATGAGCACCGTGACCGCCGGGTAGAACGAGGCCGCTACCGCCACCGGTGCCAGAGACCCGGCGCGAAGCGCCATGAGGAGAACGACGTTGCCCGATACGTCGAGCACACCGTTGCCTGCGATGATGCCCTTGGGAACGGTCGTGAAACCCGACACGCGCCACGCACCGGTGAGCGCGACCATTGCCACGGTGACCATGGTCGCCGCCCGCGCCGGGATCAGCGGCAACAGCTCCGAGGTCGGCCCCGTCAAGTCGAGAAGCACCGTGTACGTGCCGAACCCAAGCCCGGCCACGAGGCCATAAAGGACCCCACCGAGAGGAACTTCACCCGGATCGGCCACCCAGGAGCAGAGCACGATGGCGGGAATCGCGATGAGAACCCCGACCCACGTCAAGACGCCGATGGCGTCGCCGAAGACCAGGGCGACCAGCACGGGGAAGACCCCACTGAAAGCGGCCGCTGCCGGCGCCACTGCCGCCGCCTGCCCGCGGCCCAGACCGGCGAACAGCGAGACCAGACCCACGGCGCCGGCCATTCCGCCCAGGGCGCCCAACCCCAGGTCCGTTCCCGACGCGTCACCGCCGACGATGAACGCCACGCCGACGATCAAGGGGAAAGAGACGACACCGGCCCAGATGACGACGGTGGCGGCCGTTACCCGCTTCGCTCCCTCCCCGCCGAGAAAGTCTCCGAGACCGTAGAGAACCGAGCTGAGCGCCCCGAGGAGCACACCCACTAGCCGGCTACCCCATCAGCTCCAATCGAGGTGAGCACGTACCGCAAGGAGGCGGCCTGCTCCTCCAGCTCGTCCCGGTCGACCGATGCGGCCGCATTGGCGAAGTCGAGATCGTTGACGCCATCGATCGGCACGAGATGGATATGGAGATGAGGCACCTCGAGCCCGGCGATCATGAATCCCACCTTCGTCGGCTCGTGGACCTCCTGAATGGCCCGGCCGATGGCCGTGGAGACCTCCATCAGGTGGTCGCGCAGATCTGGGGGGCAGTCGAGCCAATGGTCGATCTCGTCGCGGGGCACGACCAGCACGTGGCCAGCGCGTAAGGGGTTGATCGACATGAATGCGACACAGCGGTCGTCCTTCCACACGAAGGTGCCGGGGATCTCGCCTTCGATGATTCGGGTGAAGATGGTCGGCATGACGGCCAGCCTATTCAGCCCGCTCGGCGACGACTTTCAAGATCCGGTCGCTGGTGAGGACGTACATCTCGCCGTCGCCATCGACACCGAAGCTGGCGACGTTTCCGGCCCGGCCGACCTGATCGGTCCAGTCGGTCTGGTCCATCGCCTCTCCTCCTTCATGACGGAAGCTGCGGAGATAGCCGCCGCAGAAGTCCGAATAGAAGAAGTGACCGCGAACCTCGGGAATCAGATCGCCGCGGTAGACGATGCCCCCCGTGATCGAGCACGTCCCGCCATCGTCGTGCGCCACCTCGATCAAAGGCAGGGTCTGACCCGAAGTGTCACAGCCCGATGAGGGTCGGAAGCAGTGCAGACCCTCCGTGATCGGCCACCCGTAGTTGGCGCCGTCTGAGAGAGATGAAACCGAGATCTCCTCGAATGCGTTCTGGCCGACGTCGGCGATGTAGACCAGGTCGTCCTCTATCCAGAAACGCCACGGGTTGCGCAAACCGTAGGAGAACAGTTCGGCTGTGGCCGCGTCGACGTCGATCGCCACCAGACCACCGAGCAGCGTGTCGGTGTTCTGGCCGTTGCCGAACCTGTCGTTGGCGCCGCCGCCATCACCCAACCCGAGGTAGAGCCGGCCGTCGCGGCCGAACTGGATCATGCCCCCGTTGTGGTTGCGAGCCGGCTGATCGAGACGGAGCAGCTCCCGCTCCCCGCCCCACGCATTCCCATCCCATCCGAACTCCGACACCACGGTGTCACCGTCGTTGGCCGAGTAGTGGGCGAACAGCCTGTCGGTCTGCTCCGGGTGGACGGCGATGGCGAGAAGCCCCTGCTCCCCGTCGTTGCGCACCTGTTCGTTGATGTCCAACACGGCTGCCTCCGACATCTGCCCCTCCTCGAGCAGCCACACCTGGCCGTCCTTGGTGGCGACGAGGTCTGCGGTGTCCCAAGGGATCAGGTGGATCGGGAAGTCGATCCGGGCCACCTCCTCATAGGCGAGGGCGCTCAGCTCGGGCAGAGTCGTGGTGGTAGTCGGCTCGACCGTCGTGGTCGTGACGCCCGCCGTCGTGGTCGTCTCAGGCTCGACGGCCGTGGTTGGTGCGGCCACCGTCGTGGTCGTCGAGGGGATCGGTGCCGGTTCCTGTTCCTCCGTTGCACAGGCGGCGATCAACAACGCGGCAAGTGGGAGAAGGAGGCGACGCATCCCCCAAGAGGTTATGTCTAACTTCGGGTTGCGTGAGTCACGTTCCCAAGAACGACCGCCGCACGATCTTCGGCTGGGCCATGTACGACTGGGCCAACTCGGCCTACATCACGACCTTCGCCGCCATCGTCGCTGCCTTCTTCACCTCCGTGATCGTCCCCGACGACTCAGGGACCAACGGGGAGGCACTTTGGGCGTGGACACTCTCGTTCGGCGCTTTCCTCCTCTTTCTCGCCATGCCCGTGCTGGGGGCCGTCGCCGACTACGCGTCGGCGAAGAAGGAGTTCCTCCGCTTCTTTGCATGGTTCGGTGCGGCGGTGACTGTGGCCCTTCCTTTCATACCGTCGGGAGCGGTCGGGCTCTTCTTGGGGGTTGTCATCCTGACCCAGGTCGGATTCGTGGCCGCCAACGTCTTCTACGACGGCTTCCTCCCGGACATATCCACCGACGACACCATCGACCGGGTCTCGTCCAAGGGCTACGCCTTCGGCTACATCGGAGGAGGGCTCTATGTCCTGGGAGCTCTCGCCCTCATCCTGCTGAGCGGCGACGACAGCCTCACTGGCTTGAGCGAGGACACTGCGGCGCGGATCGGCATCGGTGGCGCCGGGGTCTGGTGGTTCGCGTTCTCGTTCGTGGCGCTGCGAAGACTGCCGGAAGAGACGATCCCCGACGAGTTGCCCGAGGAGTATCGCGGTGGCTCGTTGTGGTTCGGGCTCGCCCGTCTCGGTTTCGCCAGGACCGTCGCCACCGCCAGAAAGCTCTTCGGGTTCAAGGAGTTGATGCTCTTCGTGCTCGCATATCTCTTCTACAACGACGCTGTGCAGACCGTGATCGGTGTCACCGGGGTGTACGCCGATACGACACTCGGGTTGGGGGCGACCGACATCATCATCGTCTTCCTCATAGTGCAGTTCATCGCCTTCTTCGGGGCGTTGCTGTTCGGCGTCATCGCCGGGAGAGTCGGCGCGAAGAGGGCGATCGTCGCCTCGCTGGCGATCTGGATCGCTGTCGCCTTCGCCGCCTACTTCCTCCCCGAAGGCGACGCGTTGCCTCTCTACGGGCTCGGTGTCGTCGTCGGGTTCGTCCTCGGCGGTGTCCAGGCACTGTCCCGCAGCCTGTACGGCTCGATGATCCCGGAGGAGGCCTCGGCAGAGTTCTACGGGTTCTTCTCGGTGTTCTCTAAGTTCTCGGCCATTTGGGGACCGTTCCTCTTCGGGCTGGTCTCCAGCCTCGCCGACTCGAGCCGGCCTGCCATCCTCTCGGTCGTGGCCTTCTTCGCCATCGGATTGATCCTCTTGACGCGTGTCGATGTGGCGGCGGCCCGGGACTCGCGAAAAGAGTGGTCGTTCGAGAACGCTTAGTCTCGAACACATGGACGAGAACGAATTCCAAGACGTGGACGACTCCTTCGGATCTGAATCCACTCCCTCACAGCCCAAACGTCTTGAACGGGACGGCGTGCCCTGGGCCGGAGTCCTCCTCGCCATTTGGGCCGTCGCCCTGGTGATCTTCTCGGTTCAGAACGCTGAGGACGCCACAGTCGAATTCCTGGGATGGTCGTTCAGCATGCCGGTAGCGCTGCTCGTCGTCGTGACCGCTCTGGTGACGCTGGTGGTCAGCGGGATCGGATCTGGCATCTACAGACGACGACGTCGCAAGCAGGCGGGACTCAAGCGAGAGCACCGGGAGCAACTCGAATCAGACGAGTGACCCTCGTCATCGGGCTCGCGTCGATCGTCGCCGGGTGCGCCAACGCAACGGAAACCGCAACGACGTCCGATCTCATGCCGGCAGGCGCCGTGATCGGGGTGGTCACCTGGATCGACGACGGCGACACCATCGAAGTAGAGCTCACAGACGAGGTCACAGAAGTGCGTCTCGTCTCGATGAATGCTCCAGACCAGGGGGAATGCTTCGCCGACCAAGCGCTGAATCGCCTAATCGAGACACTCCGGGACCGCACGATTCGATTGGTGACGTTCGGCGAGGATCAGTTCGGACGCACCCTCGCCCACGTGTTCGCAGATGACCGGCACGTCAACCTGGAACTGGTCGAGATGGGCATGGCCATTGCCGCAACACCAGAGGGGAACGATCCGTACCGGAAGGCGATGTTGGAAGCAGAGGACGATGCGTACGTCTCCGGTATCGGCTTGTGGGCGGCCTCGGCATGCGGGACCGATGACCCACTCCCGAACGTGGTGATCGTCCCGGGCCAATCCGTCATCGACCCGGATGGGCCCGACGACCAGAACCTGGCGCAGGAGAGTCTGAGGCTCCGCAACGAGGGCTCAGAGTCGATCGATCTCACCGGGTGGATCGTCCGCGACGAGTCGACCCGGCACCGGTTCACGTTTGGCGAACTCACCCTCGAACCCGACGAGACGGTGACTGTCCCCAGTTCGGACCCCGGTTGGGATCCTGGAGGTGGTCCGGTGTGGAACAACGACGGCGACATGGCGATGCTCCAACTACCCGACGGAACAGTCATCTCCCGCTGGCGCTATTGAAACGACCCTGCCGACAGCGGTCTACTCTCTTCCCCAACGACCGAAAGGACCCACTCCATGGGCGTCAAGGAAACGTTCTCGAAATGGTTCGGGCGCGCCAAAGAGACTGCCAGCGACCTCTCCGAGAAAGCACAGCCACACGTCGAGAAGGCAGTCCAGAAGACCAAAGAGACCGCCAGCGAGCTGGCGGAGAAGGCGCAGCCACACGTCGAGAAGGCGAAGAAGAAGGCCTCGGAGATGGCCGATAAGACGGGCGCGGCAGCCGGGAACGCCGCCAACACGGCCAAAGAGAAGGTCGAAGGGGCCGCCGACACAGCCAAAGAGAAGGTCGAAGGCGCCGCCGAGACAGCCAAAGAGAAGGGCGAAGGGGCCGCCGACACAGCCAAAGGGAAGGTGGAGGAGGCTGGCGACGCCGTTCAGGACGCGATCGAAGAGGAGTAGCC
>DASUUP010000065.1:0-6225 GCA_036373995.1 Acidimicrobiia bacterium | reverse complement strand
CCTCACGGCTATCGGAGCGCCCATACCCGTCCGTCCCGAGCACCAGGTAGTCGCGAGGCATCCACTTGGCGACCTGGTCTGGAACCGTCGTCATGAAATCGGTGACTGCCACGATCGGCCCGCTCGTCTCCTCCATCAGCTTGGTGACCAGGGGCACTCTCGGCTCTTGCTCGGGATGGAGGCGGTTCCATCGTTCCACCTTCAACGCCTGCTCTCGTAGCTTCTTGTAAGAGGTGGCCGACCACAGTTCTGCGCCAACTCCATAGTGCTCGGCCAGCTGCTCCCGTGCCTCCCGGGCGGCCAGGTTGGCCGTCCCGGAGAAGAGGATGGCGACGTCCCGGGCCATGGCCTCGGGTTGAGGCGCCCACTTGTAGAGGCCGTCCATGATTCCCTGCTCGACACCGTCGGGGCGAGGGGGCTGGGCGTAGTTCTCGTTGTACAGGGTCAGGTAGTAGAACACGTCGTCCGGATCTTCCCCGTACATGCGCTTGATTCCCCGCTGGAGGATCGTGCCCACCTCATAGGCGAAGGCAGGGTCATACGCCTGGCACACAGGCACTGTCGACGCCAGCACGAGGCTGTGCCCGTCCTGGTGCTGTAGACCTTCGCCGGCCAGGGTCGTCCTTCCCGCAGTAGCCCCCAGGAGGAATCCGCGCACCCTGGCATCACTGGCGCTCCAGATGAGGTCACCGACCCGCTGGAAGCCGAACATCGAATAGAAGATGAAGAACGGGACCATCGGGATGCCCCTGGTCGCGTATGAAGTGCCGGCGGCAGTCCACGACGCCAAGGACCCCGCCTCCGTGATGCCCTCTTCGAGGATCTGGCCGTCTTGGGACTCGGCATAGGTGAGAAGCATCGAAGCGTCCACCGGCTCATAGAGCTGGCCCTTCGAGGCGTAGATCTTCAGCTCACGGAACAGCGAGTCCATACCGAAGGTGCGGGCTTCGTCCGGGACGATGGGCACCACATGGGGCCCGAAACCCTCGGCCCGGGCGAGTGATCGGATGAGTCGCGTGAACGCGGATGTCGTGGATGCCTCCACCTTGCCCGATCCGGCCATCACCTCCTCGTAGGCATCGTCACCCGGCAGTGTGAGATCGAAAACGGGCGTTCTTCGCTCAGGTATCGGCCCGCCCAACTCCTGGCGCCGGGCCATCAGGTAGTCGTACTCGGGCGTCCCGGGCCCCGGTCGGTAGTAGGGCGCCTCCTTCTCGCCTTCCAGGGAATCTTCGGAGATCTCGTTCTCGAGGTGGAGAGTCTTGCGCAGGGCGAGGAGTTGCTTGTTGGTCAGCTCCTTGATCTGGTGGGTGGCGTTGCGACCCTCCACGTCGGGGCCCAAGGTCCAGCCTTTGATCGTCTTGGCCAGGATCACCGTGGGCTTGCCGTTGTCGAGCTCGCTGGCCACCTTGTAGGCAGCGTAGATCTTGCGGAAGTCGAGACCACCGCGGCGCAGGCTCCAGATCTCGTCATCGCTCATATCGGCGACCAGTTCTTTGGCGCGGGGGTCTTTCCCGAAGAAATGCTCGCGCACATAGGCGCCGTTCTCGGCCTTGTAGCGCTGGTACTCGCCGTCGACGGTGTTGCTCATCACATTGACGAGTGCGCCTTCATCGTCCTTGGCGAGGAGGTCATCCCATCCGCTGCCCCAGATGACCTTGATGACGTTCCAGCCGGCGCCTTTGAACACCGCCTCGAGCTCGGTGATGATCTGCCCGTTGCCTCGCACCGGGCCGTCGAGACGCTGCAGGTTGCAGTTGATCACCCAGATCAGGTTGTCGAGGCCCTCCCGGGAGGCAAGTGAGATCGAGCCGAGGGTCTCCGGCTCGTCGACCTCACCATCCCCGATGAAACACCAGATCCTGGAGTCGGATGTGTCGTCGAGCCCGCGATTCTGCAGATACCTGTTGAACCGGGCGTGATAGATCGAGTTGATCGGGCCCAGGCCCATCGACACCGTCGGAAACTCCCAAAACCGAGGCATGAGCCGGGGATGTGGGTATGACGACAGCCCGTCGCCTCCGATCTCGAAACGGAAGTTGTCGAGGTGCTTTTCGTCGAACCGGCCTTCGAGGTATGCCCTGGCATAGGTGCCTGGTGCGGCATGACCCTGGATATAGATGTAGTCGCCGCCACCGGGGGCGTCCTTGCCCCGGAAGAAATGATTGAACCCGATCTCATAGAGGGTGGCCGAGGAGGCAAAGGTGGAGAGATGCCCCCCGATGCCTTTCTCCCGAAGGTTCGCCTTCACCACCATCACCGCCGCGTTCCAACGGATGAAACGGCGGATGCGACGCTCGATGTGCTCGTCGCCGGGGAACTCGGGCTGCTCCTCGAGCGGGATCGTGTTCACATAGGGAGTCGTCACGGCTGCGGGGATGCCGAGACGGGTCTCGTGCGCCCGCTCCAGGAGTTTGGCGAGGAGGAACCGAGCACGCACCGCCCCCGACTCGCCCGCGACGGCATCGAGGGAGTCGATCCACTCCTGGGTCTCTATGGGGTTGTTGTCCGGCAGCTGATGGACGTACTCGTCGCCAATCGTCTCGCCGAGGTCGGATGGCATAGGCCCAGGTTAGTTAGGCCGTCAGCTCCTGCTCGAGGTGGCTCTCCAGCCAGGGCTCGATCACCGAGAGGAACCGGACCGGCGAGTCGATCTGAGGGGTATGGCCGGTGTCGTCCATCCTGACGAGCTCCCAGTCGAGACGCAGCGAACAAAGCCACGCCACCGATGTGGGTGACACCACAGGATCGGCGACACCCTGTACCACCAGCGTGGGGGCTTTGATCGATCTGACCATCTCGATGAAACGGGCTCTGCGCATCAGGTTTCTCCGGATGGACTGGCCGGTCTTGGGGACGGCCTCGGCGGCCCAGGGGAGTCGTCTGCGCGCCTCGGCGATTGCGACGAACGATTCCACCATTTCGAGTGGGATCCTCTCCGGCTTGTGCGTGATCCGATAGAGGAGATCGTTGACCAGCTCACGTGACGTCATCGAGGTCAGAATCTGACGATTGAGCATGGTCCCGATTCCGGGTGTGGCGCCCAGCAGGAGGCGTCGGGCCATGGGCCAGTGGATCTCCGGGTCGGGAAGCCGGGGAGGGGTTGCGGGGGAGATGAGCACGAGGGCTTCGACCATGTCGGGGTACGTCGAGGCGACCATCTCGGAGAGCAGTCCGCCGAGCGAATTGCCGATGAGGGTGGCGCGACCACCCATGGCCCGAATGAAATCGGCTATGGCATCCCGGTGGGTTTCCAATCGCTAGTCCTTGCCCGGTGGAGAAAGCCCGAATCCGGGCAGGTCGAGTGCAGTGACCCTCGCCCGCCTGGAAAGCCGTGGGCCGATGGCGTCCCAGTTGGCGATCGAGCCACCGAGGCCGTGCACCAACACGATCTCAGGGCCAGATCCGCCGTAGTCCTTCCAATGGACCGTCCCGGTGCCCAGGTCGATGTAGCTCGGCATGACGAAGCGAGGGTATCGAGCACCTGTCCGTAAGCTGAGGTGGCGATGCGCGTTCTGCTGATCTCGACATACGAGCTGGGCCGTCAGCCGGTCCATCTCGCTTCGCCTGCAGCCTTCCTCCGTCGGGCAGGCCACGAGGTACGGACCGCGGACCTGGCGGTCGACGATTTGGACCACGAGCTCGTGACCTGGGCCGACCGGGTCGCGATCTCGGTGCCGATGCACACGGCGACGAGGATGGCCGACCAAGTTGCCGGGGCACTCGCCGCAGCGCGTCCCGAGCTGCCGCTCGCCCTGTTCGGTCTCTACGCGGGCGTCGCCAGCGCCGAATTCGATGCCCGGTTCGACGGCGAATACGAACCCGGCTTGTTGGAGTGGGTGTCGAATGGGATTGGATCCGAGCCCGATGCGATGGGACTCGGCCCGGCGAGCTGGAGTGGCAGCTTGCATCGTCATCTCGGCCGTTCCGAATTCGTGGTCCCGGAGCGCTCCGACTTGCCTCCGCTCGACCGTTACGCCCGGTTGGAGATGGAGGGGGAGACGCGGTTGGCCGGGGCCGTGGAGGCGTCTCACGGTTGCCGGCACCGATGCCGGCATTGCCCCATCCCGGCGGTCTACGACGGACGGATCAGGGTGGTGCCCGGCGACGATGTCCTGGCCGACATCTCCAACCTCGTCGCAGCCGGAGCCGGGCACATCACGTTCGGGGACGCCGACTTTCTCAATGCCCCTCCACACTCCCTGGGCATCATCGAGCGCGCCCACCAAGCGCATCCCGACGTCACGTTCGATGCCACGATCAAGGTCGAGCATCTGATCGATCACCGGGACCTGCTCCCTCGGCTCGCCGCCGCCAATCTCCTGTTCATCGTGTCGGCTTTCGAGAGTGTCGACGATCGCACGCTGGAGATCCTGGCCAAGGGCCACACCCTGACGGACATGTCGCACGCCATCGAGCTCACACGACAGGTAGGCATTTACATCAGACCGACGTGGCTCCCGTTCCTGCCATGGACCGAGCCCGCGGATATCGCCGAGATTCTCGACTTTCTCGATCACCACGATCTGGTCGGGGCCACAGATCCTGTCCAGATGGCGATCAAGCTCCTCATTCCCAGGGGATCGCTGCTCGAAGATCATCCGGCGGTCACTCCCCACCTCGACGGGTATGACGAGAAGGCTCTTTCCTGGCGATGGGACTTCGCCGACCCCGAGACCGCGGTCCTGCACAAGGAGTTGGAGACGATCGCCGCCAATGCCAGCGACTGCGGCCAGGACACGGCGGTCACCCTGAACGAGATGCGTGTTGCCGTTGTCAGAGTGTCGGGTCGGGCCCTCGAGCCCTTCCATGCGTCGAGCCCTTCTCCACGACTCACCGAGAGCTGGTATTGCTGCGCCGAACCGACCAGCGCTCAGGCGGTCTCACTGCAGATCGGACGTCATTAGAGTCGCTCTCCCGTCAGGGAGCATGCAACTGAACCACATTCTGAACGCGCGGAATCTCGTCAAGCGCTTCGGCGATCTCACCGCCGTCAACGACGTCAGCTTCGAAATCGAAGAGGGCGAGACCTTCGGGCTGCTCGGGCCCAACGGAGCGGGCAAGACGACGTCCATATCGATGATCGCCGGGCTTCTCGAGGCCGACGGGGGCGAGGTGGAGGTCGATGGCACACGCATCACGACCCGGACGACTGCGGGCAAATCCAATATCGGTCTCGTGCCCCAGGAGCTCGCCATCTACCCCGACCTCACGGCATCCGAGAACCTGAGCTTCTTCGGCAAGCTCTACGGTGGGCACGGTGCCGACCTCCAACGGAGAGTCGAGGAAACCCTCGAGGTCATCGGTCTCACCGACCGTAAGGACGACCTGGTGAAGGAGTACTCGGGTGGGATGAAGCGAAGACTCAACATCGGCATCGGCCTGCTCCATCGGCCCCGGCTGCTGATTCTCGACGAGCCGACGGTTGGCGTCGATCCCCAGTCTCGCAATGCCATCCTCGAATCTGTCGAGAGCCTCTCCGCGGAGGGCATGGCCGTGCTTTACACGACCCATTACATGGAAGAGGCCGAGCGTCTCTGTGACCGGGTCGCGATCATCGACGAGGGGACCATCAAGGCCGAAGGGACGCGGCGTGAGCTGGTGTCCATGGTCGGGGAAAAGGACCGGGTCGCGATCGAGGCAACGGGCAATCTCGGGGCGGTGGCCGAAATGGTTCGTGGAATCGACGGGGTGACTGATGCATCGGCATCGGATCATCGAATCGATGTCCTCGCCACCGACGCGTCTTCGATCTTGCCTCAGCTTCTCACCTGCGTGTCCGATTCGGGTGGCTCGATCACCGGCGTCGAGGTTCAAGAGCCCAACCTCGAGGCCGTCTTCCTGCACCTGACGGGCAAGGCTCTCCGCGACTGAATGGGCGCCGCCACCCGCATCGCAGTCAAGGATCTGAAGCTGAGGATCCGTGATCGCTCGGCGATCATCATCGGGATCATCGCCCCCCTCGCATTGGCGTTCATCTTCGATTTGGTCTTCGGTGGCGCTTTCACCCAGCAACTGGAACTCGAATTCGGGTTGGTCGACCTCGATCGCACGGAGATCTCTCAGGGTTTGGGTGGTGTGCTCGAGGAAGTCGAGGCCCAGGGAGTCCTGGGCGTCGAGACCTACGACTCGGCCGACATCGCCGAGCAGGCCGTCTCCGATGGTGACATCGAAGCCTTCATCCTCATCGAGGAGGGCTTCGGGGAGGGCGTGGTCACCAACTCC
>DASUUP010000064.1:0-4092 GCA_036373995.1 Acidimicrobiia bacterium | reverse complement strand
TGATGTGGGTTTCTGGTCGTCACCGGTGGTGTTGGCGCGATCCTCAGAGACGGTGACATGACCGGGTCAGACGGGGTTGCTTCGGCTACGAACCCAGATATGGAGGTTGGCAGCACCCGGCCCATCCGGATTGCATCCTGGTTGTTCATCGGCAATGGACTCGCCTGGGGTCTGGCTTTCATCCCGTATGCCATCTACATCAGGTCTCTCGGTCGGCTGCCGGTGATCGGCCCTATCGAAAGCATGAGTGGACCGATCAGCGACCAATTCGGCTGGGACGGCGTGGTGTGGTTCCTCATACCAATGGGTCTGCTGGCATGGGTCGAAGTGCTGGCCGGCCGGTGGCTGCGTCGGGGACGAAGGGAAGGCGGCTGGCTGGCTCTCTTCCTGCTTCCGGTGTCGATGTTCTTCTGGATCGGGTTCCTGCTGCCCATCTGGATTCTCCTGGGGCCAGTTCGTGTCGCCCTCGTCCTAGGAGGCTGGAGAACGCTGCGATGACGACACCACCGGCGTCGACCCGTCGCCTTCTCCGCTGGGCTCTGGTCCTGTTCACGATCACCATCGTCATCGGAATCCTCAACGGCACCGACCTGGTCACATTTGACCGCAACACGCAGCTCACCCATCTGCACGCCGGAACGTTGGGGTGGATCACCCTTGCCGTTATCGGGGCCATGCTCTGGGTGTACGACCCCGATGACGCCGACAGGTCAGGCGGGCGGCTGCTCGCCGCCGCTTCGGTCGCCGCCATCGCTTTGTACATCGTCGGTTTCTGGACCGGAGACCGAGTCCTCCGTCCCATCGCCGGATCGGCGGCGCTGATCCCCATCGTCGGTGGAGTGGTCTGGGCGGCACGCCGTACCAGGGGTGCCGGCTGGGACGTGCCACGGCGGGGACTGCTCCTCGCCCTGATCTCTTTGTCGATCGGCGGGGTGTTGGGAATCCTCCTCGGCCTGCAACGCACCGGAGTGATCGACTGGCTCTCACCCGGTGTCGCCGAAGCCCACCCCCAACTTCTCTTCGGCGGATACATGTTCCTCACCGGAGCCGTCCTCGCCGAATGGCTACTCGTCGGTGAGGACGGAGCGGAACGACATAGCCGCTCCGGGCAGGTCGAAGTCTGGCTCTTGTTCATCGCCGGACTCGGGTTGGGTGTCGGCTTCATCATCGACGTACCGATCATCATCCTGCTGACACTGCCTGCCTCGGTCATCCCGTTGGCGATGATCCACACGAGGATGCGACGCAGGATCAGAGTCACGATCTGGCGGCATCCTTCGGAATCCCGTTTCGCCTCGGCGGGAATCATCTGGCTCGTGGCCGGCTTCGTCCTTCTCGGATACCTGTCCGTCGCGTATCCCGAAGGGTTTCCCACCCGACAGGCACGGGCCTTCACCCACGCCATATTCGTCGGTGGCATGACCAACGTTCTCCTCGGAGTGGTGCGACTCGCCTCCCGCCGAAAACCCTCTATCGGGCTCGGACAGTGGATCTACTGGGGTCTCAACGGCGGCCTCGTCGTCTTCTTCGTCGGCCTGATGGCCGACTCCAGTCCCCTCATACGGGTCGGGACACCCATCCTGGGCGCGGCACTGCTGACAGCGATCGTTGTCCACTTCGCGGGCCTAGGCGCAGTCGGCTCGACCACTGGAGATCGGCCAACCGTGGACAGACTCGAAACATCGCCTCCCTGATCGTTCTCTACCTGTAGACCGGGTCACGAAGACCCTCACTCCCCGGACCTCGCCTCCCGGACGACTTCGGAGCAGCCCGGATGAGTGGCGGTCGCCCTGGGGAGTGGGCAATCCGATACGGCCTCTTCAGCGGGTCGGCGTGCGATCGAATCTGTCATTCCCATCGGTAGGCCCACCAGGCGATACCGGCGGCGACGAGGACGAGGGCCGCCACTACCAGTGACTGGGTGGTGGCCCACCCGCCCCTGAGCCATGGCTCCTGGAGCAGCTCGACGACCGGAGTGAAGGGGAGCCAGTCGCCGATGGTGCGCAGCGAGGAGGGGAGCACTTCCGGTGGTGGACCTGCTCCTGAAAGGAACATGAACACGAACCACAGCAGCAACCCGACCGACTGGGCTGCTCGGGCGGAAGGAAGCACCGTGCCCAGCAGGAGTCCGAGCACCGCCAGCGCCACCGCGCCGAGGCCGTAGGCGACGAGAAACAGTCCTGGGGCCTGGGGCACGGTGACGTCGGTGAAGAGAAAGGCAGCGGTGACCAGAAGCCCGGCGCCGACAGTGGCGATGACCAGCGACACCACCAATTGGGAAACCAACACATCCCACTGCCTCACCGACGAGGCACGAAACCGTCGCAACACCCCGATCTCCCGATACTCGACAAGGTGAGCGGGGACACCGATGAGAGCCACCCCAGCCACCGCAAGGGCCACGTAGGCAGGTGTGTAGAAGTCGGTAGGTCCGTACCCGCGGTAGACGACGTCGCCTCCTCCACCGGCGGCCTCGTTTCCGAACACACCACCGAGCACATAGAGGACCATCAGCGGGAGCGCCAGAGTGAATATCACCGTGACCGGCTCACGGAGGAAGAGCTTGATCTCCACCCAGGTCAGCTTGGCCAGCGACCCCCTCACTCGACCTCCTCTCCGACCAGGCGCAGGTAGACATCCTCCAGTGTGGGGCGGATCACAGCCATGTCCGAAGGCACACAGCCATGATCCACGAGGACCTTGCCCACCCAAGGAACCATGGTGGGAGGTCCCACCAACTCGACTGTCCGCCCGCGACGTTCGGCCCGATCGACACCAGGAAGCGACTGGAGCCATGCCCAGTCGGATGAGTCGAGAGAGACCCTGACGGTGACCCGATCGTGGTGCTGGGCAATCAGCTCGGCGGGAGTGCCGGCGGCGACGAGGCTGCCCCGGTTGACGACGGCGAGCCGGTCACACAATCGCTCCGCCTCATCCATGAAGTGGGTGACCAACACCACTGTCGTGCCTGCGTCCCGGATTCGCCCGATGAGCTGCCAGGTGGCGCGACGGGCGGCCGGGTCGAGACCGGTGGTCATCTCATCCAGGAACACCACCTTGGGCTGGTTGATGAGGGCCAGAGCCACCAACAGCCGCTGCCGCTGCCCTCCGGAGAGACTGCCGAACGAAGCATCGGCTTTCTCAGTCAGCCCCCACTGCTCGATGACCTCACCCCAGGGGCCGCCACCCGGCAGGAGCGAAGAGAACAGGTCGAGTGCCTCCCACACCTTGAGCCGCTGCGGAAGCGAAGACTCCTGAAGCTGTGACCCGATCAGCGGTCTGAGACGATCGCCTTGCGTGTGCGGGTCGAGTCCAAGCACCTCGGCGGCCCCGGAGTCCGGTACCCGGAGACCCTGGACGCACTCCACGGTGGTGGTCTTCCCGGCACCGTTGGGACCAAGGAGCCCGAAGATCTCGCCTTCATACACTTCGAAGGAGACGTCGGAGACCGCGACCAGGTTCCCGTAGCTCTTGGAGAGGTGCGAAACAGAGATGACGGGCCTCATGGGAAGGGGACCGTTCGCTCCGCTCGCTTCTTGATGCCGAGCATCTGACGGCGCATAAACAGGAAGTCGCCGAGGTCGAAAGCGATGGCGAATAGTCGATGCCTCGGTCGAAAGTAGGCGCGAACCCGGGTCACAAGCCTGCCGCGGTGATTCGGCATCGGTGACAGCATGAGAACACTGGTGATCCGCGAACCACGATGCTTCAGATCCAAGACCAGGCTGCGTTGCGGGTCGATGCTCCGGACCACGAAGCCCTCGGTCGGCGAGGTGAGCATGATGTCCCCGACCTGCAGATCCTGGAGTTCGGGGACGATCCGGTCGGCGCTCGGCACGCCGGCGTTGTCGAACCGGTCATAGGAGTACCAGCCGGCTCGGATGTACCCACCCATCTGCACCAGCCACGGCCATACCGCCTCAGGCGGCGCCTCTATGGTGATGGCTCGGGTGGCAGACATGCTGGGCTCGGATATGAGGTCGTCTCCCGGCATGAACCCTTGCACCTCGGCAGCGGTGGCCCCCCATCTCAGATGCCAGGGTCGTAACAGCCTGAGATATCCCAGACCGACCACGATGCCGATGCCGATCA
>DASUUP010000063.1:0-6459 GCA_036373995.1 Acidimicrobiia bacterium | reverse complement strand
AGTGTTTGTCCCGCGTCACGCGGGACAAACACTCACAGAACGGTCAATCGCACCCGTCGGGCCAGCGGATGTGTTGATTGGCGGCGATGTCGGTCAAATCGATGGGATCGGCGCCGGGTGGCGTCAGGCGAACGGTCACCTGGTCGGCGTCGCCCAGGCCGAAGTGGGCGATGGGGAGAACTCCGGCGGAATAGCCTTGGGTCACTGTGATCTCGCGGGCGCCGATCAAGTCGTCGCCATCGAACACCTCGACCCGCCAGCCGATGCCATGACTCCCCGGCTGGTCAACAGACACCTCCAGCCAGTTGCCTGACTCTGTCTCGTTGCGAAGCAAGAGGGACGGAAGTGCAGGCTCCCATTCGACCAAGAAGACATCGAGCCGCCCGTCCCGGTCGTAGTCCGCGGTGGGCGCAGCCACCCAGTAACGGTCGTCTTCCAGACCGGTCGGGGCCTCGAAGCGAGGGATGCCATCCTCTAACCCGGTGTGCCGGAACACGGCTGGTCCTTCGTCGTCCGGTGCCGAGGTCAACAGGTCGGGCCAACCGTCGTTGTCGAAGTCGTTGAGCTCGACATGGGGCGCTTTGGTGGGCAGCGGGATCAGACCTGCTTCCTCGGTGACGTCGCGGAACTCGCCACCGCCCTCGTTCAAATAGAGCCGGACCGCAACCGTGATGTCGTTGTCAACGGTGCTGTTGTAGTGGTGACCGACGGCGAGGTCGAGCAGACCGTCCCGGTTGACGTCGGCCACCGACGCCCCGGCTACGTCGTCCTCGTCTCCGAAGGTCTCCCAGACGAAGGTCTCCGATGGCCCTTCCACGAAAGTGCCCCGCCCAGCGGAGAGGAACAAACGATTCGAACCAGCGACGAAGATGTCTGCGAGACCATCGATGTCGAAGTCGGCGACGGCGATTCCGAGTCCGTGGACATCGTCGGGGATCCCGGCATCGGCGGTGACGTCGGTGAAATTCGAACCGCCCTCGTTGCGGAGCAGCACGCTGCTGCCTCCGGCCCAGCGATCCTCCGCGATGAAGAGGTCGAGTCGCCCGTCGCCGTCGTAGTCGAGGACACCCAACGATCGGCCACCCAACTGGCCTGTGATCCCCGAGTCGGCAGACGTCAGCGATCCGCCGTCGTTCTCGAAGATGCTGGTCGGCGGTTGGCCGAGGTCCGGGTCCTTGATGTTGCGGGTGACGACGAGGTCGAGGTCACCGTCGGCATCCAAATCGACCGGCGCCCCACCCGAGGATCGCGAGAACTCTTCGGGCAGCGAGGAGTCGACTACAAACACGTCACCAGAGGAGATGAGGAGCCGGTCAGGAGATGGCCCTTCGGCACCACGTTCCCGATAGACCTCTGGCGGGCTGTGTGCGTAAGTGCCGAAGTAGATGTCAGCGAGGTCATCGCCGTCGACGTCGGTCCAGATGGCGGCATGACCGTGCATTCCGGTAAGGGGGTCGACGAGGTTCACCGAGTCGGTGACATCGGAGAATTCGATCGGTCCACGGCCCGCGCCACCCGGGGCGGTCCAACAGGTGAGAGAGGTCGTCTCCTCGCCTCCTCCCGCGGTCGTGGTAGGTGCGGCTTCGCGTTCCGTGGACGGAGGCCCAACCGTCCCAGAGGCGGTGCATGCCGTCAGAAGCAGAGCAGCCGCCCACGCCCGTTTCACGGCAGATCGATCACCAGCAGGATGACCTCACCGAAACTCTCGCCGTCGAGGCCCGCGTTCACGCCCATGTAGACACGTCCACCGTCAGGGCTGACGGCCACGTTGTACGTACCTCCGACCCCGTATCCCAACTCGGACCTGACGAGATCGTTGAGCTCGGCCACCACCGTCTGCTCGCCGCTGACCGTGTCGACGCTCATGAGCGGCGACCCCCAGTCCGACGAGTTTCCATGGGCGCCCGGCATGTAGAAGAACGCGGATCCGTCGGGGGAGAGCGCCATGCTCGCGGTGTAGCCGAGAGCCTCCCCGAGCTCGGAGATCCCGCCTACCGGATCCATGGCGAAGAACGTGTCAGGCTCCCGGGTGACACCGTAGACGTGCCCGCTCGGTGCCGGCTCGGTCACGGCGCGCAACCAGTCGCCGGGCATGGTGGCGTGGTGGGTGTCCGATTCGCCGGTCGACGGGTCGTATCTCTGGAGCTCACCCCCGCCGATCGACCAGTAGGCAGCGCCCTCTTCGTCGACCAGGATGCTGCGATAGCCGACGTCCGATCTGATGTCGCTGACGAAGACCGTCTCCTCTTCTTCGACGTCGTAGACGAAGAACGGTCCCGGCGGGCCCCCTTCGTCACGTTCGATCGGATCGACGGCCTCGCCATAGACAAGGCCTGTTGTTGGGTCTGAGCCCAAGGAAGCTTGGCCGTGGAACTCGACGGGAACGCCTAGTGGCTGCAGGGTGCGGCCATGGGGGTCGAGTCGGAAGATCAGATCGCCGGTGTAGTTCCCTTCGAATGTGAGGTCACGTGAAGTGCCCCAGTAGGTGGAGAAGTACACCTCACCGCATGGACCCGGGACCATCTGGGAGTGGATCTTGCCGTAACCCCAGGTCCCGGACACGTGATCGACATAGGACAGGATGTCACCGACCAGGACCAGCTCGTTGGCCTCGGGGTCGTATTCGTATACGTAGGAGTTGCCGTCAGCGCCGATATGGTCACCGATTGCCGAGAAGAAGCGGCCGTCGGCGACGGCGATGCCTTGTCCCCACTGTGACCACGGATTGCCCTCGTAGTCGGGGTGCGGATACAGGGCTCCGGAGATGGTGGCGCCATTGACGGTCCCGAGCTCCTCCAGCTCGACTGTCTCACCTTCGTGGAACGGCTGACCCGCGGGGGCGTCGCATTCGGCTCCGATGGCGGTGGTCGTCGGCGGACCTGACGTGTCTGAGCCCGCAGCCTCGTTCTCGCTGGCGCCCGGGGTAGTCGCACAGCCGGCGAGGAGGACGGCACCGAACAAGACAATCCGGATTCGCCCCATGTGTCCGCCCCGCCACATGGGTGAGACCCTATCGCAGGATCAGACTTGTCCGTTCCGTGCAGATCTATCACGCGTCACGCGTGATAAACCCGCACAGAACGGTGCTCGCGTCGAATCCGATTGCGTCGGACTCGAACCTGAGTGCATCAGGCGTTGACCGGGTTGCCCTGGTCGTCGAACTCCATCACGGGGCGAACCTCGACACGGCCGTGCCAGGCGCCCGGGATCTGCTGGGCCACCTTGAGGGCAGCGTCGAGATCGGGCACGTCGAGGATGTAGAAGCCTCCTAGGGCTTCCTTCGTCTCGGCGAAAGGCCCGTCGGTGAACACGGCGTTGCCGCCCTTGCCCCCTTCGACCTGGATCGTCGTGGCGGTCGACGTGGGGTGAAGGGCCTCACCACCGGCGAGGGACTCGCCGTTGTTCTGACCGAACTCCATGTAGTCGGCCATCACCTGCTGCATCTCCTCGGGGGCGACGCCAGCCGGGTCGGATTCCTCGCCGTAGATCAGTGCTGCGTACTTCGGCATCTCTCTCTCCTTCGTTGGATGGTGCCGTTGCGTAGGTATTGACGAAGGTACGCCTCGAAGATCGACAAGGTTCTCGGAAAATGGGAAGACCCGCCGAAGCGGGTCTTCCCATACCGGCGTCTGACCTCGTCTAGTACTCGACTTCGAGATCGGAGACCGCGGACGCCCACTGCTGGATGGCTGCCTGATGCATCATCAGCTTTGCCAGGTTGCCCGAGACCTTGAGCTTGCCGGTCATGAACGCAGTCTGTGTGTTCAGATCGCCTTTGGAGATGGCGGCCGCCGTGTCGTAGGACTGCTTGACCGTGACGTCGGGGTCTTCCAACGTGCCGAGGGCGACGTTGGAGGTCCCGCCGGATGCCTTCAGGTAGTAGTCGATTTCGCCTTCGGGGCCGTCTTCGGTGTTGAACTGGATGCCGAGATCGGCGGCGCCCATGGCGCTTTTGAAACCTTCATGGTTGTGGAGGGCCTGCGTCACGTCGTTGGCCCATTCCTCAGTGAGGAACTTTGACACTGTGTCTCCTTGATCGAGGGCGAGGTCGAGATCGTAGCGAAAGACCCAACTTTGAGTGATGGCTCAACTGATCAGCTTGGCTATCGATGTCTCCACGCCCCGGGACAGTCTGATCAGCGGCCGACGTGGGTACCCCGGCTCGAGACCGGCGGCACGAGCTGCCGCCTTCACGCCCGGGACGCCGTGTGCCTCGACATCAGAGCTGAGACTGCTGAGGCGCTTCTGGTCACGTCGGGCCGAAGCCGGGTCGCTCTGGGCAGTCTTCAGCGTTTTCAATACCAGCTCGGGTGCGTAGTTGCCGCTGCCGGTGATGGCTCCGTAGCAGCCAACGGCGATGGCAGCGGTCAGTGCCTTGGACGCTCCGGAGTAGAGGACGAAGTCGCCCGGTGTGGCGTGGATGATCGACTGGAGACGAACGACGTCACCCGAGGAGTCCTTCATGCCGATGATGTTCTCGTGTCTGGAGAGACGGGCGACCAGTTCGATCGGCATGCTGTACGCGGTCACGGGGGGGACGGAGTACAGGAACACGGGCAGCTTGGCGCGGTCGGCGACGGTTCGATAGAAGTCGACGATGACGTCGTCGCGGCCCCGGGACAGGGTGGTCGGAGTGAGCACCAGAAGGCTGTCGGCTCCCGCCTCAGTAGCCTCGGCCACCTGGGCCAGGGCGCCTCGCGTCGACTCGGATGCGATGCCGCACATGAAGTGCGCCTTGCGTCGTCTTCCCGCCCTGACCAGACGCTCCCTCTCCCCGGGCTCGAGAAACGGCCCTTCCCCGTTCGACCCTCCGACGACGAAGCCTTCGATCCCTCGGTCAGCCAGGACACGCATGTTGTAGGTGTGTGCCTTGACGTCGATCTCCCCACGCTGAGTGAACGGCGTGATCAGGGCAGGCATGAACTCGGGCAGCTGGGGCATGCCCCGTGCAGGTTAGGACTCAGTCGATGAGATTGTACGTGCGTTGGTTGGGGCTCCCCGGCGGCGGGGCTTTGGCTGCTTCTGGGACGATGGCTGTTGACAGGACATAGGCCGTTACGGCGGCCATGTCTTTGTTCCAGTTGCCGGGAGTGCCACAGGTGACCCTGGTGTCCGGAGGGTCGGCTATACAGGCTCCGGTGTCACTCACACCAGGAGTGTGCATGATCACGCACTGGGTTGCGTTGCAGCTGTAATACGTGGTGTCGAGGTATACCGGACGGAAGCCGACAATGTGATACGGATTCCCGGTGAAGTCTGCTTCGAGAAGCTCCGGAACCCACCCGAATCTCTTGGCGTCGGCGAGCGAGGGATCGAAGACCTCAATACCAGCTCCCTTGGCCCAGTTGAGGCATCCATCCATCTCCACGGGATTCGTCACAGTGTCGCAGGCGGATCCCTGTGGATCGGTGAGGAGATAGTCCCATAGTGGAATGTCGTCCAGTTGGACGGCCGCCTTGGGCCCGCCGGCGTTCCTGACCGTGAATCCTGATGTGTCCTGGATCGCCCCGGGATAGGCATTCGCGGCATATGCCGTCCCCCCATAGGCCAGTCCTGATTCCAGACCTGACCCGACCCCCGGTTGCCCGTTTAGGGTGTTGGGCTGTGCTCCGGCGATGGGACAGTTCGCCCACTCCTGGACCTCGGGTCCTGGAGCCACATACTCCGTAAGCGGGTGGTCAGCTCCACGGGCGATGTTGGCGGTCAATCGTCCATTGCTGTCACCGGTGCACTGGGCGGTGTATTCGAGGAAGCTGTTCCCATACAGGAAGATGTCTGCGGAGCCAAAGTTGCCGACGACAGGCAGATCCTCGCACGGCCCGAAGTTCGGGTTGGCGGCTGCCTTCAGACAGTTGTAGTCGCTCCCCGCGGCGTTGCCGGGAAGGAGGAAGGGGAGAACTCCGCCGGGTGGGTCATATTCGGTACCTGCAATTGCGTCGGCCGACGTCGAGATCGAATCGATGCCGATGGTCCTTGCGATCGTCGTGTCGTTGGTGATGGTGGGGATCCTCACCCAAGCGCGATCCAGGTTTGAGTTGAACGCCACACACGGCGAGACGGCGGTGGCCGTATATCCGGCCGGGGGCGTGGCGCATTTGGTCGCGTCGGTCCAGTCGGCCAGCGATGGGTTATCCAGAGTGGCATTGGCGACCTCGATGGCCTCATTCGCGCCGTTGCATCTCGCGATTTGGCTGTTGGTGCCGCTGCAGCCGTTGCCGAGGTTGGTCGTCACCGCGAACTGAACGGCTGCAAGAGCCCCGACGTCCGCCGCGCTCTGGTCCTGTCGACGTTCGTTGAAGCCGAGACCTGTCGCGTCTACGGCCAGGGCGGCGAACCCGAGCAGGACCACCATGCATAGGGCCACCACCAAGGCAGTAGCGCCTTTGTCGTGGTTGGAGTCATTCGCGTTCAAGATGGAGTGGATGTGCTCCGTCATGGGCAGGACTCACCGGTCGTGGC
>DASUUP010000062.1:0-17402 GCA_036373995.1 Acidimicrobiia bacterium | reverse complement strand
GCATCGACCACTTCCTCGGGAAGGAGGCGCTCCAGAACCTGATGGTCTTCCGCTTCTCCAACACCATGTTGGAGCCGATCTGGAACCGGCACTACATACGGGGTGTCCAGATCACGATGGCAGAGGCCTTCGGTGTCGAGGGAAGAGGAGCCTTCTACGACTCCGTCGGCGCCATGCGTGACGTCGTCCAGAACCATCTCCTGGTCCTCATTTCGCTTCTGGCCATGGAGCCGCCGGTCTCGGATCGCCCGGATGCGCTGCGCGACGAGAGAGTGAAGGTGCTGGAGGCGACCAAGCCCTTGCAGACCGAGGACATGGTGGTGGGTCAGTATGAGGGCTACCTGAACGAACCGGGTGTGGCGTCTGACTCGAGCACCGAGACCTACTTCGCGGCACGACTCGAGATCGATTCGTGGAGGTGGGCCGGTGTCCCCTGGCTGATCCGGGCCGGCAAGGGGCTGGACACCACAGTCACCGAAGCAGTCGTGGAGTTCGTGCGTCCTCCCCGCATGTTCTTCGCAGACGAGGACTCGGCTCCCAACCCCAACCGTCTCGTGTTCCGCAGCAAGCCGCATGACCGAATCAGCCTGGCCATGCAGGCGAAGAAAGCAGGACCGAAGATCGTCAGCGAGCCGGTCGAGCTCGTCTTGGACTACGGCCGGACCCGGGCCGAGGCCCAAGACGCTTATCACCGGCTGCTAGGAGACGCCCTCAGAGGCGACCAATCTCTCTTCGCTCGCGTCGACGGGGTCATGGAGGCCTGGCGAATCGTCCAGCCCGTCGTCGACGCCATACTGGAGCCGGAGACCTACACCAGGGGCTCGGCAGGCCCGGTGGCCGCCGAGTCCTTGGTTTCTCCCGACTGGGAGTGGCTGACGCGCTGACACCGCAGCCACGTTCGTTTGCCGAATTCGAGGAATCCGTTACCAGGAACAGCAACCTACCGCTTGTAACGTCGGACCCAATGGAAACGAGCGAACACGCTGACGCTCGGTCTGGGAGGCAGTCAGCTCTCGGTCACCTGAGCATTCCCTGGAAACTGACCTTGACGGTGGTCCCGCTGGCCGCGATATCACTCGTCGCGGCTCTCTTCGGCGTATGGAGCACCGAAGGTGCCGACACGGCCACGGTGGTGATCGCCGTCGTCATGGGGGTGGCCGCGCTGGGGTCTCTCCCGGCTGCGTTCTTCGTCGGTCGCTCTATCTCGAAGGGTTTGGGAGAGGTGACTGCAGCCACCGACAGGATCGCCAAGAGAGATCTGATCGACATCCTCGATGCCCTTCGATCTCCCGAGACCGATGTCTCCGCCATCGGCAAGCCGAGGCTCGACACACGGCGCGGAGACGAGGTCGGCGAGCTGGCACGGTCCGTGGATGGGTTGCATCGGTCGCTGCTCGATGTGGCCAGCCGGCAAATGGATGCTCTCCGCAGCGGTATCTCCAACATTCTCGTGACCCTCGCCCGACGCAACAGCTCCCTGGTCGACAGACAGCTCGCGGTCCTCGACGAGTTGGAGGACCGGGAGGAGGATCCGAGGATCCTTTCCGGCTACTACCGGCTGGATCATCTCGCCACTCGCATGCGCCGCAACGCCGAGAGCCTGCTCGTGCTGGCCGGCTCCGAGTCGCCACGGATCTGGGCGAAGCCGACCGACATGGCCGATGTGGTCCGCGCCGCGGTTGGAGAGGTGGACGAGTTCCAGAGGATCGAGGTCCCGGCCCTCGAGCCTGCCCGGATGTCTGGCTCTGCGGTGTCCGACATCTCCCACCTTCTCGCCGAGCTCCTGGAGAACGCGATCCAGTTCTCACCACCCTCCGAGCCGGTTCGCGTCATGGGTCTCTTCGGCGTGGACGGCTATCAGATCACCGTCTCCGACCGCGGGGTTGGCATGACGGAGGCGCGGGTGGCCGAGCTCAATCGCATACTGGAGAAACCACCTGCTCTCGGTCTCTCCGTCGAACCAACGCTGGGAATCTACGTGGTGTCCAAGCTGGCCCACCGTCACGGTGTACGGGTCGAGCTGGTTCGTGGAGTCCCCGGCGTCACCGCACGTGTGACTGTGCCCCGTGACCATCTCGAGGCCGTGAAGAAGTCGCAGCCGGGGCATTGGGACACAGAGCGTGAGTCGGACTCTGGTGGCCCCGACCCCGACGAGTACACCGATGCCGCCACCCGTGAGTACATCCTCAAACGCACCAATCGAGACCTGGAGCCGGCACCTGCGGCGTCGGAGGAGACGAACCGGGTCATCGATCTCACCGACGATGAGCTGGCCGATGACGCCACTCCTCGGCAACCCGGACCGCAAAGCGGCCTCCCCGTCCGCAACCCGGGCCAGACCCTGGGAACCGACGATGCGTCGTCGGCGAGCACCGGTCCCGGGGAGGGCGCGATCGGAATCAAGTCGGCCCTTGCCGCATTCGACGCCGGGCGCCGTGCTGCCGAGGAGGCGGTCGACGAGCAGGGAGAGGAACGGTGAGCACCGCCGAGGTTGCCGGCAACCTGAACTGGCTGCTCGGACGTCTCTGTGAGAGTGTCCCGGCGATCAAACAGGCTGTTGTCGTCTCGTCCGACGGTCTGGCGTTGGCCAAGTCGGAGGGAGTCGATCGCGAGACGGCGGAACGGCTCGCCGCCGTCTCGTCGGGCATGATCGGTCTCGCATACGGATCGGCCGGCCGGTTCGGGGCGGGCCCGGTGTCCAATGTGATCGTCGAGATGCAGCGTGGATGGTTGTTCGTGACGGGGATTCGAGATGGCTCACTGATCTGTTGTCTCACCGAGAAGGATGTCGACATGGGTGCAGTCGCCTTCGAGATGTCGATCTTCGTCCAGCGTGTCGGTGAGAGTCTCACGCCTGACGTCCGCCAGGAGCTCAAGGCGCTGTTGGTAGAGCCTGAATGAGTGTCTGGGATCCGCCCCAGGTCCGGTTGGGGGGGCGAATCGTCCGCCCTTACACGATGACGGGCGGCCGCACCAGTGTCGGCGAACGATCCATCGCCCTCGAGGCCCTGGTCGTTGCGACCGCAGACGGCATCCGCAACCGGCACCGCTATCGGTGGGAGTCGGCGGAGATCATCGCCCTCAGCCGCAAGGAGACGGCAGTCATCGAGCTGGCTGCTCTGCTCGACGTGCCTATCGGCGTGGTGAAGGTACTGACCGGAGACCTGCTCGAGCAGGGTGCGGTCACGGTCACGGATCCACCCGAGGGGGCAACCGAGGGCGAGGGCTACACAGACCTCCTGAACAAGGTGCTCGATGGAATCAAGTCCCTCTGAGGAGAGCCGGTTGACTCCGGTCAAGATCGTCGTGGCCGGAGGCTTCGGCGTGGGCAAGACCACATTCGTGGGCGCCATCTCCGAGATCGAGCCATTGCGCAGCGAGGCGATCATCACCGAGGCGAGCGAGGGCATCGACGATCTGGCTGCGGAGACCGACAAGACCATGACCACGGTTGCCATGGACTTCGGTCGGATCAGCCTCAAGCACGACCTGGTGCTCTACCTGTTCGGAACGCCCGGCCAAGATCGGTTTCACTTCATGTGGAACGAACTGGCGCGTGGTGCGATCGGGGCGGTGGTGCTCGTCGACACTCGCCGAATCGAGGCATGCTTCGCTGCCATCGACTTCTTCGAGAAGCGGGGCACGCCGTTTGTCGTGGCGGTGAACACGTTCCACGGCCGGCGTCTTCATGGGGAACAGGCGGTTCGGGACGCCCTCCAGATCGACCCCTCGATACCGATCGTCTACTGCGACGCGAGAGTGCGCGTGGACGTGCAACGGGTCCTGGTCGCTGTGGTCGAACATGCCCTGGACCGGGCGTCCAGTGGCGCCAGTGTCAGCTGATCAGGGGAGGTCCGAGCCGATCCGCGGCCGGGGACGAGGCTTGTAGGTCTTGGTCAGCTCGTCCGAGGGCAGTCGGAGCTCGAAGATGTTGAAGCCGTCTCCACTTCGCCGGTACGTGATGTCCCCTTCCATGCGCCGGGCCAGGTATCGGCCCACCGTGAGGCTGAGGCCGACCGCTGCGGGTCTGGTCACCGGCTGGCCACGACGCAGATCGCCACTGAAGATCCTCTCCTGTTGCGTGGCCGGGATCCCGGGCCCGTCGTCTATGACCTGAACCACCGTGTCAGGCCCGGAGTTGAAGACCTGGACACGCACCTTGGGACCGCCGTAGCGGATCGCATTGCCCAGCATGCCGGTCACTATCTGACGGGTGAGGTCGGGGTCGGCCCAGACGCGAGACGCCCGGAAGTCGACCGAGACGCCGCCGTCTCCGAGCCCATCGACGACATTACGGACTATGGCGGCGATGTCGAGGTCGGTCGGGACCACCTCCGGGGGTGCCGTATCTGCCAGTGCCGAGGCAACGAGATCGTCGACGACCGACGCGACCTCTCGGGCGTGCGTGTGTGCGTCGCGAAGAAGCGGATCAGCCGATGTCAGGTCGATGAGGGTTCCCAGGGGCTGACGTATCTCGCTGCCGACCGTCGCCACGAACTCGTCCTTTCCATGGAGGAGACGCTCGAGTCGGTCGGTCTCTTGGCGCGAGGTGGTCGCATCCTCGACCTGGAGGATGACCATCGCGTTCTGCTCGTCGGTGCGGGGCACGAGAGCCAGGGACACACGCCCCCAGATCGACTCGCCCCCGGCCGTGATGCACCGCATCCACGCCGAGAAGGTCTCGGATCTGGTGTTGCCGATGGCCTCCCACGCCTCACCGAGGATCGTCATGTCATCGCCGTGGACGAAAGCCCGGATGTTCCGACCGGGGAAGTGGGTCGGGTCGTAGCCGAGAAGCCGGGCAAGAGCCGCGTTGACCTCGAGGAACTCGCCTGAAGGCTTGACGACGGCCATCCCGATCGGAGCCGAGTGAAAGCTCCTCCAGTAGCGATCGGTGGTGGGGGTGGCCGTGTCCTCGCCGGGGCCGAGGCGCCATCCCAGCGCGAGAGCCGCAGCGAGAAGGGTCAGGAGAGCGCTGTGTAGCCCGGCCTCGACGACGTTCTCGGTCCCGAGGAGCCACACACCAACGACGAAGTGGTAGGTGACGAGGACTGTCAGCCCGAGGAGGAGCGGGGCACTCAGGCGGTAGTAGGAGACCGCAACGAGAGCCACGGCCAGATAGAGGTGCATGAGCCCGACGTCGCCGCCGTAGTAGACGAGCGCACTGGCGGAGAGCGTCACGCCGAGTGAGACGGCACATGATGAGATGCCGCGGCCCGGGAGCAGCATGCCGGTCAGTGAAAGGGTTACCGCGATCAGGCAGATCATTCCGACGACCACCAGGTTCTCACCCAAATAGAGACCGATGCCGGCGAGTACCGGAACGTGCGCCCACGAGATCAACAGGAGAACCCGATGCCGGATGACGAAGCCCTCAGCCATGGGAGAACGTTAAATCCGGGACGGGGGATTTCCCGGTGTCTCCCTCACTGAATCGCAGCAACCGCGCACCGCGATTGCTTGGTTGGGTCGGAGCCCAGAAGTAGGGTTTGCATCGAATGGATCTTTCTCAGCTGATCGAGATCGCAACCGCCAACGTCGAACCGGTTCGAGTCGAGGTTGGGCCGCTGGAGCCCGCCCACATCGTCAAGGAGGCCGTGGGAGGGCTGACTCAACTCATCACTGAGCTCGTTGACAACGCGATCGCATTTTCCGGGCCGGACGAAAAGGTCTCGGTCACCGGCGTTTTCGATCGCGATGCGTACTCGATCTCCATCTCTGACAACGGTATTGGCATCCCCGAGACACTGCTGGCCGCGCTCAACAGGGTGCTCTCCGACGCCGGGGCGACAGGTTCGGAGTCGGGTGCCTCATTGGGGATCGTGATGGTGGCCCGCCTGGCTGCCCGCCACGGAATCGACGTGAGCCTCGTTCCATCGGTCCCGGGGACAACGGCCCGCGTGACCATCCCGGCGGCGCTCGTATCCCCAGGGAAGGTTTTCGAGACTCCCCCCAGCGAGCGAGTCGTTTCAGACGTCGCCGTCGAGGAGACTCCGTATCGACCGGGCCATGTCGTGGCCATGAGCGAGTCGGCGCGTCGGGAGGCAGAGTCGTTTCTGGAGAAGGTCTTCGGGCCGCTTCGGGGCCGGACGGCAACACGTAGCCCCGCCAGGTCGAAGTCGAATGGCAACGGTCATATCGCTGCGCCAGCCGCCTCGCCGACTCAGAGCTCGGGGCCGGCGCTCCAAACGAGAGTTCCGGGCGCCAACTTCGCCGTCACCGACGACGACCCGAGCGTCGTCTCTGGAGAGGGCGCCATCGACATCCGTCTCAATCTCACCCGCTACGACGAGGGTCGGCGACAGGCGGCCGACTCCGATCGACCCATCGAAGACGAGGCCGACGGGTAACGAACGCAGCGGTTAGCGTTCGACCTGGTGACGCTTCAGACCACGATTGCCGGCAGTCTTCCCAAGCCAGTGTGGCTAGCATCGCGCGATCAACTGTGGGCCGGTTGGGCCCAGGATGGCGACGACCTGGCAGAGGCGAAGCGTGACGCGGTCCGTGTCGCCGTCCTCGAACAGGAGCGCGCCGGGCTCCAGATAATCACCGACGGTGAGCAAACGAGGCAGCACTTCGTCACGACATTCATCGAAGGGCTCGAAGGGGTCGATGCCGTGAATCGGGCGACGGTTCAGATCCGACGTCGTTACGACGCCTCCGTGCCCAGGGTGGTTGGCGAAGTCTCCCGTCGCGAAGGAGTCTTCATCGAGGACACCCGGTTTCTTCGCTCGCTCACGGACCGGAAGATCAAAACTCAGCTTCCCGGGCCCATGACCATGGTCGACACGCTGCAGGACGATCACTACGGCGATCGGAAGACACTGGCCATGATCTTTGCCGAGGCATTGAACGCCGAGGCCAAGGAGATGGCTGACGCCGGCGCCGACATCATCCAGTTCGACGAACCGGCATTCAATGTCTTTCTGGAGGAGGTCGGAGCGTGGGGCATCGAGGCGCTGGAGATGGCCATCGACGGGGTCGACGCGATGACCGCTGTCCACATCTGTTATGGCTACGGGGTGAAGGCCAACATCGACTGGAAGCGTGGACTCGGCCCGGAATGGCGTCAGTACGAGGTCACGTTCCCCGTGCTCGCCGACTCGTCGATCGATCAGGTCTCGCTCGAGATCGCCGGCTCCCACGTACCGCTGGCCGTCCTCGATCTCCTCGGTGACAAGAGTGTTCAGGCCGGGGTCATCGACGTCGCCACCGACGAGGTGGAGACGCCCGAGGACGTTGCGTCCCTGATCGAATCGGTGGCCGAGCACATGTCGATCGCCAGGATCTACCCGTCAACCAACTGTGGGATGGTCCCACTTTCGAGACACTTGGCCGTGGCCAAGATGCAAGCGCTGGCCGCCGGGGCGGCCTTGGTGACGTAGGCCGCCGACCGGGGTCGACGGCCTACTTGCCACCTTTCTCGTCGACTACCTGAAGCGCGAGCTGCCCGGTCCCGGGGGTGGTCCCGGTGGCGTGAAGCCGGGTCCGTGCCCGGGCGGTTCGCCAAACCGGATTCCGACGATCACCGGGTCGTGGTCGGAGGCCCGGTAGAACGTCGGCTCGTAGAACCCGATCTGGGAGTCGCTCTTGAACGATGTGTCGTAGTCGATGATGTCTGGCTCGTCGGCATTGATGTGGAACACGGTCGTGCCGGTCACCCGGTTCAGCATCGACGCCGTTGCCAGCGCCGTGTCGAGATAGCCGAGCTGGCCGTCGAACACGAATGAGTAGGCGTTCGGACCGACGAACTCCTCGACCAGATCGGTGAGACCGGCGTCCTCGAGCGTGGTGATAGGGTCTTCCATCGCATAGCTGTTGAGGTCACCGATGACCAAGACCCCGCTGGAGTTCTCGGACAGTTCGTCCACGAAGTCGATCAGGGCCACCGACTGGGCGACTCGCGTCAGGTTGCAGTTGCCCTGACCGTCGCCGGCGTCCGGGTCACCGATGCTGGCGCACGATGAGCCCTTCGACTTGAAGTGATTCACCACCACCGTGAAGGTTGAGTGTGCCCCTGGGCCATGGGCTCGGAACGCTTGCGCCACCGGCGGCCGCCCAACGGGTTCGCCAGGAGTCTCCGGACGCGACTTATCGAACGCGTCATCGGCCAGGGCGACAGGTTCACCGACTGGGGTCACTGCCGATTTCCGATAGATGATGTCGTTGCGCACCGGATAGTCGTTGTAATGGTTGGTTTCACCGACCCATGCCCAGGTCCCACCACGATCTGCCGCATTGAGAGCCTCGACCAGTGTCAGCACCGGATCATGGCTCCGGTTGGGGACGACGGGCTCATCGTCCCGGATGTCGTTCTCGATCTCCTGGATCCCGACGATGTCGGCGTCGAGGGCGAGGATGCCGGCCACTAGCTTGGTGAGCTGGCGATCGAGCTCCTCGGCGGTGTCCGCACCGCGGCACTCCATGTCGCCTGTGGGACCGCAAATGTCGTTCACGCCGTCGTCGAGATGTGTGAAGAAGTTGAGCACGTTGAAGCTCGCCACCGTGACGTTGCCGCCCACATTGTCAGGAGCGGTCGGCCGTGGGTTGGTCTCGACATGAGTCGCCGGCCCCGTCGGCTGGATCCGGTAGTCGGGGGTGTCCTCGAACGGGTGCGGGACCCCTTCGTGCATCACACCCGTTACGCCCAGCAGGAGATCGCCACCGCGGAAGGAGTTGTTCTCGGTGAACTCGCTGCCGTCCGGGTGCTGGTTCCAATCAGGATTCTGACTGGTACGCCCGTCGTCGATCGTGATCTGGTTCAGGGCGTTCTCCTCGGCGATGGCCACGGCCTGGGGGCCGGGAGGAGCCGAGTGCGTCCCCTGGAACTGACGCGTCGTAGCCAAGACGACTTCGTTCGTCCGGTCATAGTTGAAGAACTCGACGATGTGCAGGTCCTGGGTCAGGGTCAGCAGCATGCCTTCGACCGCTTCCCTCGCGGCATCCGTGGCCGGGAGCGTGAACTCGGTCGGGGCGATCGATGCCGATCCCGTGACAGTGACGCTCTCGACGTTTGTGATCTCGGTCAGCTGGTCGAACTCGGCGACACTGCCGACGACCTCGACGACGTCACCCACGGCGACGTCGGCGAAGGGGGCGAACACGAAGATGCCCTCGGATGTCGCGTCGTTGCTGTCTCGTGCCTCCTCCTCTTGAACGAAGAAGCCGCCGAGTTGCCGGCCTTTGACGGGATCGTCTTGGAACACGGCGGTGACCACCCCGTCGATCAGCACAAACTCGCCTACATGAGGGCTGGCGAAGCCTTCACCTTGAATCGTGGGGATGTCCAAGGGTGTGGGCTCGACAGGCGGCGCGTCGCAAATGTTCACTTCGCCCGGTGTGTCGGTGATCCCGACGCCAAATTCGCCGACGGTCCAGCCGTCTTCGATGCAGTCGTAGACTTGGCCCGGAACGAAGCTCCCGTCGGGTCCGACCGTGGGCGGGCCATAGTGAAACTCGGTGTTCGAGGGAGGCTCCCCCTCCTCCTCAACCAGCGCAATCAGATCGACGATCGGCGCCGCCCACGGTGTGACGTCGAGCACACCGTCGTCGTTTGTGTCCAGGTCGTCGCCGTTCGCACCTGAGAACTCCTGGACGAGGAGATGGGTGACGTTGTCGCTGTTCTCGAAGCCGAGACCGGTGGTCAGGTCGGCAGTCCCAAGGGAGAAGGTCGACTCGGCCGCCACGAAGAAGCCGTCGTCGTCGAGGGAATGGCCGCTGAGATCGGTGACCGACTCGATGACTCCCGACCCACCGGTGCCGTCGCCGATGACGATGTAGGTGAGCCCGTCGAGGGGGGTGTCCGCGGGACCAGTCAACTCGAAGTACTCGTCCTCATCGGCGTCCGGCTGATCGATGCGGATCTCGTTGATGGTGATCCCGTCACCGATGGCAAGAGCCGTTGCAGGGATGAGGGCGGCGATCATTGCCAATACGGCTACGACGATGGTGTTGCGGTGTTTCACGTGACTCCTTCGTGACATCTGACCACCCTAAGTGGCCGAGTGTGGACGGTATCAAACGCCGGGATGGCGTGCTAGCGAACCTTTCGCGAACTCCCACGACTCAGAGAAGACTGATCACAGCCGGGAGCGTCAAGGCGGAGACCAAGGTTCCTACGAGCACGACCGAAGTCACATAGTCGGCCTCCAGGTCGTGCTCGATCGCGATGAGTGAGGTGAAAACCGCGGCTGGCATGGCGGCCTGCAGGACCACGATGTCGCCGGCGAGGCCGCCGAGGTCGACGAGACCTGTGGCCACGACTGCGGCTGCCGGGGCCAACACCAGCTTGACCGCGATGGGTATGCCCAGCCTCGGGGCGGGAAGCGCTCGGGGCATGCCTGCCAGTTGAACCCCGAGAGTCAACAGCATCACCGGGATCAAGGCGGCGGCGAGAAGCGCTATCGGCCGATCCAGCCAGATCGGCAGGGTGGCGTCGGTGAGATTCACCCCGAGGGCGGGGACGACAGCCAGTGCCAGCGGTGACGACACCGCCGTCCCTGCGGCGCGCCACGGCGAACCGTGTCGGAGCCTGGCGAGACCGACACCGGTGAGGATCCCGAGAGTGTTGACGGTCACCATGACGATGCTGGCGATGGGTAGCGCAGCTGCACCGAAGGCAAACGCAGATATCGCCAGACCAAAGTTCCCGGCGTTGCCGTAGGTAGAGGTGAGGACCGTCGCAGCCAGCTCGGAGAACGAGGATCCGATGACGCGCATCACGACAGCTGCCACTGTCCCGGCAACCACCATGACGAGTGCGCTCGTCACAACCACCTTGACAACGACGTCCGGGTCGAGCTCCGCCGTGGCGAGGACATCGAATATGAAGGCGGGCCCGAGGACCCAGTAGGCCAGGGTCGCCAAAGCGCGGGGCTCGACACCGACGGCCCTGGTGAGACCGAAACCGATCGCTACGACCGCGAAGACGGGGACGAGGACGTCGACCAGGACCTGGAGCATCAAGCGACGTTAGGAGAGCCTCAGCCTCCGGGGGCGATCTCGCCGTAGCCGCCACCGAAGCCGCGGCCGAGAAAGTCGCCGATGCCTCTCAGGCCGTCGCCGGCGGCGCGCAAAGGGCTCCCGGCCGGCATCGAGGGGCCGACCACAGCCAGAGCCACAGCGACGATGAGGATGATCACCACCAACACGAAGAGCCCTCTCATCTCATGCAGGAGGGTACGCCGCCCATGGCGAGTAGGCGGGTTCTGGCCATACTCTTGACTCATGGATCAGCTGGTGCGACGTGTCGTCATCGGCGCCGCGATGATGGTGGCTGCGTGCACTCCGGGGGGCGACGCGACGATCGCTACGTCTCCTCCGCCGTCAACGACGACGCCGAGTGTTGTCGAGACGACCACGACGATCGCACCGACCTCTTCGTCAACGACCGGCACACCTCCTGCGACGACCACCACGACGACTCCGGACCCAGCCTCGCTCACGATCGAGGCGTTTCCGGTTCCCTCCGGATCGCGACCCCACGACGTCGCCCCGGCTTCCGATGGCGGGGTCTGGTACACGGCACAGAATCTCGGGGAGCTCGGTTGGCTCGACCCGGAGACCGGAGAGACCCGACACATCCCGCTCGGGGCGGGCTCGCGTCCCCACGGCGTGATCATCGACGATCAGGGGACTCCCTGGATCACCGACGGTGGTCTCAATGCCATCGTGTCGGTCGACCTCGCGACGGACGAAGTGACCGTCTATCCGCTGCCAGACAACGCTCCAGAGGCCAATTTGAACACGGCTGTCTTCGATGACGACGGGATCCTCTGGTTCACCGGCCAGAATGGCGTCTACGGTTCGCTCGATCCGACGACAGGCGAGCTCGCCGTCGATCCGGCTCCGGAGGGGCGCGGCCCGTACGGGATAACCCATACTCCGAGCGGTCTCGTGTTCTTCGCATCCTTGGCGGGCTCTTATGTCGGTGAGATCGGGGCCGATGGAGGGGTCACCGTTCACGAGCCGCCGACAGCCGATCAGGGCGCACGCCGGGTCTGGTCCGACTCGATGTCCCGGGTTTGGGTCAGTGAGTGGAACAGCGGACAGGTGAGCAGATACGACCCGGCGACAGGAGATTGGGCGACGTGGGCATTGCCTGGTGATGAACCGTCGACCTATGCCGTCTATGTCGACGACCACGACACCATTTGGCTCAGCGACTTCGGCGGCAATGCCATCGTTCGCTTCGACCCGGCGACCGAGACGTTCACTCAATATCCACTACCACACGAACCGGGCAACGTGCGTCAGATACTGGGGCGGCCCGGTGAGATCTGGGGTGCTGAGTCCGCCGCCGACCACCTGGTGTTGATCAGGACACGGTGATCAAGAATCAGCGTGACGAGCCGATGTGATTCATCATGTGGTTGCGAGCTGCTCTCAGCGTCGTGTGGTTTGCGATGCTCTTGTTTGCGCTTGCCCTCTTGGACTGCTCCAGCCCTCTCATCGGGGACCCCCTTGGCGTTTGCCCCGACCTCGGACGTCTCGACATCCCCGATCCTCTCGTTGTTGCCTCGGTCGTTTCGGGTATCTCCCTGGTGGGATTGGTCGCGGTTTGGCTGCCGTATCTGAGCGAGCAAAGCCGCCAGCGAAGACTCCGGCCCGAACGAAAGCTTCTCGAGAACATCGGACGGCTACCAGAGCCTTACAGCGACTACGCGACCACGGATGGGATCGGGCCGGACTCGATCTCGGAGTTGCGAAAGGCGGTCGAAGTCGTCGAGACCGCGTTTGCGACAGATTCGAGCGCGACGAGGTCAATGACATCTGAGTGGATGAGGCTCCTTCTGGAGGCGAACCGGCTGCACAACGACGGAAGCCTTCCTACCGAAGACTTCAAAGAGCTCAACACTCGTCTCTTGGAGGCGGTGACTGCACCGTCGCCGAGTTCCTCGGTCTGAGCTCACTCGCCGGGACGGTCGAAGTCGGTTAGGACCTCCTCCAGCTGCTCGCCGACGGAGGTGATTCGTCTCTGGCAGAAGTCGAGGAGCTCCGAAGCCCTTTCCACGTCCTTGATCAGGTTGTCGACGTCGACATCGTCGGCGCGCAGTCGGGCGTGGATCGCACGCAACTCCTCGAGGGCCTGGCTGTATGTGAGATCTTCTTGGCTCACTCGTCCTCCACGGTGACGGGGACCGTACCGTCCGCGAATCTGATCTTCAGGTTGTCTCCGGGAGAGATGCCGCTGATCGACCGGATGACCTTTTGTTCCTCGACATCAGTGACGATGGCGAACCCGCGGCGAAGGGTTGGCTCCACGTCCACGACCCTGAACCAATCGGACAATGCCGCGAGATCGGAGCGACGGCGGTCGAGGATGCTCCGGCTGATGTGGGCCACCTCCGACCGGATCGTGTCGAGGGCGTCGTGCTGGCGCCGGAGTGCCGTGGCGCTGGATCCGATGTCTGCGGCAGCGGTTCGTAGCAGCTGACGGTGACGACGCAGAGCCGTGTCTGCTTCGGCTCGAATCGAGTGCCGGGCCATGGCGATGCGGTCGGCGAAGTCCTTGACCCGCGACACCAGCCACTCACCGGCGGCGGTCGGCGTCTTGGTCGACACCGATGCAGCTTCGTCGGCAACGGCCCGGTCGACGTCGTGGCCGATCCCCGTGATCACCGGCACAGGGCATGCCGCTATCGATCTGCCCACGGTTTCGGTATCGAAGACCGACAGGTCCAGCTTGGAGCCGCCGCCGCGAATCAGGGCGATTACGTCTATTTCTTCGTCACCGACTCTCTCCAAGGCTCTCGCCAGAGACTCCGCCGCTTGGTCACCCTGAACCGAGCTGTGGACCGTTCTCACCCGGAACCGAAAAGACGACAGTCTCAGCTGGTCGATGAAGTCGGCGTGAGCAGCCGAGCCCCTGCTCGTCACCAAGCCGACTCGCAATGGCACCAGCGGGAGGGGTAGGGATGCATTGGCCCGTAGCGACCCATCGGCTGTCATCCGTCGTATCACCTCGGCACGGTCGAGTGCCATGCGCCCGGCCGTGAACGTCGGGTCGACTTCCAGCAGGGAGAGACGAACACGCGATCCGCGCTCGTCCACACCCACCGTTCCCTTCATCCGTGCCTCGATGCCGTCACGAAGCGAACCGAGGCCGGCTTCGCCGAGGATGCGGTCGACTTCCATCATCACCCGCCCACGGGCCGCGACCTCGAGCGCCGTTTCCGCCGCTTCGGAGTCGGCCAGCCTGAAGAAGACGGCTCCTCTACTGGTGCGGCGGAGACCGCTCACCTCACCCCGCACCCAGATCGGTGTCGGGAACTTCTCCACGACTGCCTGTTGTAGGCCGTCCAGGACCTCGGAGACCGTGAGTGTCTGGCTGGTCATCCGGTGCCTCGATATGTGGCAACCACGTCGCCGATGATCTGATGGTGGTCGAAAGCCAGGAGGTCGGGGTCGGCGAGGATCTCCTCGACGTCCCAGAGACGGGCATCAGCGGCGTCATCATCACCGGCGGGTGGGGGCACATCGTCGATGTGAGTCCAGAACACGACCGTGACCACCCTCATCCTGGGGTCACGGTCGGGGTCTCCATATGCGCCGAGTTGGGCCACTTCATTGACGGTGAGCCCGGTCTCCTCGTGAAGTTCTCGAATCGCGGCGGGTTCCAGGTCCTCGTCGATGTCCACGAAACCACCGGGAAGCGCCCAACGGCCCTTGTATGGATCACTGCCACGTTGCACCAGAACGATCTGCAGGGATCCATCCTGCGTGGTCAGCACGGCCAGGTCGGCGGTGACGGCGAAGGGCGGAAAGTCGGAGGGGTCATACTTCGGATGCGCGGTCATCGGGATCGACGTTAGACCGGGGCCGGGACGAGTCTCAGAGGTCCTTTCGACGGGGATCGGAATAGGGGGGCCGACACTCATACTCTCGTCGAGATGGGTGAAACCGCCGACGAGCGTGTTGCTGGCGAGGAACCGCAGGTCGGGGCCGACACGCGTCTCGATCGCTTCTCTGCGCTCGTAGCCCTCACCCTCTTCGGTTTGACCTGGCCAGTCCTCGACCTGCTCGGACGTAACGCCGAGTTCTTTCTGGCCCGCCGATCGGCCAAGACCGAGATCGTCATCCTGGCCCTGGCCGCCATCGTTGTCGTGCCCGTCGCCATCGGGATCATCGGCTCCCTGCCGGGACGTTTAGGGCGTACCATCGGAAGCGCCCTGATCGCGCTGACGGCGACTTCCGTCGCGCTTCTCTATCTGGACCGGACCGCGATGCCCTGGTGGCTGTCTCTGATCTTGGCCGTGGGGCTCGGTCTCGGTGTGAAGTGGGGGTTCACGCGGATGCGGTCAGTCCGGCAGGTGGGCCGATACCTGATGGTGACACCGGTGGTGATGCTCGGCGTCTTTCTGTTCTCGATGCCGGTGGGTGATGTCCTTTGGGAACCGGATGTCGCACTGGGGAACCCGGTGTCGATCGACGATCCGGCTCCGATCGTGCTTCTCGTGTTCGACGAGTTCCCGGTGGCGTCACTGATCGACCCGGAGGGCAACCTGCGTTCGGACGAATACCCCAACTTCGCTCGGCTTGCCGCCGACGGCACCTGGTACCGAAATGCCGTGACCGTGGAGCAGCAGACGGAGCAGTCGGTGCCGGCCATCCTGACCGGACGAGTGCCCGACGATTCTCTGGTGCCCGTGGCCGGCCAATATCCCTTCAATCTGTTCACCGCGCTGCGCAGCGTCTACGACCTGTACGTCCACGAGTCGATCACGCAGCTGTGTCCGCGTGATGTGTGTGAGGGTGTCGCTACCGCGGCGTCTTCTCTCGTCGGGGACGTCTCGGTGGTGGCCGGCCATGTGTTGCTCCCCGAGCCGCTGACCGAGGACCTCCCACCCATCGACCGCGGTTGGGGGGACTTCGCCATGGCGGCAGGGCTCTTCGACGCCAGGGAAGAATTCAATGAGGTGCTCAGCGATGGGCCGCGTGCTGCCATAGATGCAACGCTCGACGACTTGGCCAACGCGGACCTCGACCGACCGTCCCTCTTCTACATGCATGCGATCGTGCCCCATCATCCCTGGCAGTTCCTCCCGGACGGTCGGAGCTACCCCTTCGTCGTGGCCTTGAATCCGGCAAGTGTCGGTGGTGGATGGAACGATGACGAGTTCCTCGTCGCCCAATCGATGCAGAGGCACCTGCTCCAGGTCGGATATGCCGACCACGTGCTGGGCGAGGTGATCGACGGCCTCGAGAGGCGCGGCATCTACGACGACGCCATGGTCGTCGTGGTCGCCGATCACGGCATCGCCATCGCCCCCGGCGTCGAGCATCAGCGGACCATCACCGAGGACTCGATCGGGGATGTCGCCGCAGTGCCGCTCTTCGTGAAGACCCCCGGTGCCGACGGAGGGCCCATCGACGACCGCCGTGCGCTGACGATCGACATCCTGCCCACGATCGCCGATGTGATCGGCGCAGATCTCCCATCGGAAATCGACGGGATCTCCCTCCTCGCCCCGCCTCCCGACCGGGAGTCGACGACCACATCCGGCCCGAGAGGCAGAGTCACTTACGGTGTCTCGGGTGACGAGAAGCTCGAGGTGGCGAGACGCATCGAGGACTGGTTCCCGGACGGGAATCCGTTTTCTCTGCGGCCGGAAGGGGCGCCGGACCTGGCGGGAACGTCCGTCGACATCGAAGCGCTCGAGCCCTCCAACCTCCGGGTGAGTATCAAGGAACCGGGTCTAGACGGCAACGTCGACGCGTCGGGTGACGTGATCCCGGTTCGTATCGGCGGGACAGTGCTCGGTGGCGCGGGGGGTGACGAAGTCCTGGCGGTGACGGTCAACGGCGTGGTTGGCGCCCTCACCCGGTGTTATCGGGACGAAGCAGGCATTGCCTTTCTCGCCATGGTCCCGCCAGGGTTGTTCGAGGACGGGGAGAACGCCATCGAGGTCCTGGAAGTCACCGACGACGGCGGTCTCCTCCGGCTGGAGGGCCCTCTCGACTGACGGCTAGACCATCAGAGGCGGCCGACGAGTTCGACCAGGAGGTCGTAGAAGGCATCGTCGTCGATCTCGTTCATGACCATCGCATTGGGCTCTTCGTCGGTGACGCCCCACCAGTCGACGAGAGTCATCCCCTGGGTCGGCCCGGGAGCTGTCTCGATCCGAACCGCGACCTCTTTGCCGGCGAAGAGCCCGGGGGAGAGGAGGTAGGCGATGACGGTGGGGTCGTGCAGCGGTCCGCCCTCGAGCCCGTACTTGTCGATGTCATGGCGGTCGTAGAAGTCCAGCATCCCAGCCACCGCGTCACCGGCAGCCGTCCCGAGATCACGAAACCTCTGGAGCCGATCGGTCGTGGTGAGGGCCTTGTGGGTGACGTCGAGGGGCATCATCACGAGCGGGATTCCGCTGCTGAAGACGACGTGAGCGGCATGAGGGTCGACG
>DASUUP010000061.1:0-6409 GCA_036373995.1 Acidimicrobiia bacterium | reverse complement strand
TGACGATGTCCCGGGCCGACGTGATGCTTCTCATGGAGGACCCAGACCTCCCGATGGTGGAGTCCCTGTACGAGACAGCGATCGAAACGACCCGGCAGTTCGGCCTCGACATGGTCCAGCTCCAGGCGAGCACGCGGCTGGTCTCCCTGCGTCGCCGCATGGGGGCTCACCCCGACGGGAGCGATGAGCTCGCCGCCGTCTACGCGTCCTTCCAATCCGGTCAGGATGAGCCCGATTTGGTTGCCGCCGCCGCCCTGCTGAGATGACTCCGTGGAGAGCTCAGAGCCGCCCATCCGGACCGTGTGACGTGCCCGCGGGCACCGCGTTGCGCTGAGCGCAACGTCGTGCACTCGGGTTCGGATAGGCCGAACGGCACGGACCGACTCCCGATAGGACCCGGAGGCTCATAGGCTTTCGGCGTCGCGAATTCGCGGCTTCCAGAGGACACCGCTCCTCATCTCCCCAATCCCCCTCAACTGCATGCAACAACGTCCTAACCACTTCACGTGCTCGGCCACGTCCCTTCCGGGTAAGGGACATCACTCATGAGTGTCCTCGTGTCCATCCTCCTTCTCTGGTTCGGCGCGGCCGAGCCCGTCGACCTCGCCGCCGAGCTGGAGGAGATCGCTTTCGAGCAGCTCGCCGACCCCGTGGAACGCTGGCGCCCGCTGGTCGAGGAGCACTTCCCGGCCGAAGAGGTGGAGGTCGCCATATGCATCATCGGTCACGAGTCCGGAGGTAATCCCGAGGCGGACAACCCGCGCTCGTCGGCCACCGGGTTGTTCCAAGTCCTCTCGTCTCTCTGGGGCGATCATTACGGGGTCACCCACGACCAGCTGCTCGACCCGGAGCAGAACACCCGGGTCGCCCGTTCGATATGGGGCGAATCGGGTTGGCGGGCGTGGTCCGCCTACCGGCGATGCGATCACATCCCGAGGGTCGTGGCCGCGGAGTCGGAAACGATCGACGTTTGCACCCGACCCGTCACCGAGCCCGAGAGCCACTGCGTCTCGTAGAGGGCCACGTGGTGAATCGACGTCCGTTTCCTACGGATTTCCGCCTATCTCGCCGATGACAGGTCAGAATGGCCTCGAGGAGAGAATGAGCTCCACAGACGATCGACTCGCCGTCCTTCGCAGGATGAGGAAGGAAGGCCGCATTTCACGCGAGGAGTTTGATCAGCTCTCGGGTGGTCATCGGCGACCGCAAGAGACGCCAGATCCGATCGTCGACCAGGACATTCGCAGTCCCGACGATGCACTCTCGGATAACGAGCCCACCGAGGAACCGACCCCCACTCTCCAGCTGACGCTCCGCAAGGACCTCTCGGGCATGTATCTGACCGGTCTGGCGATCGCAGCCGCGGCGCTGATCGCGGCTGCATCGCTCGGCGCCCTCCCCTGGTTCGTCAGCCTCTCGGCAGTACTCCTCCTGGCGACCACCCTCTTCAAGGGTCTGCGGATACTGACGCGCGTCGGTGCCGTCGCCGTGGCGATAATCGTCATCATCGGAGCGATCTCGTCATTGGGCGGAGACGAGCCGGCTATTGCGCCCCAGGCGGCGGGCACACCTCCGCCTGAAGAGCCACACCCTCCAGTGCCCGGGTCGCTGGGCATCTACATGGACCAGGTAGCCGAGCTGTGGAACTCGGTGGACGGCCCACCCCGCATCGTCCGTGGCCTCACCCGTCACAACGAGATCGGAGAGTACGACACTTTTCTCTATCGCTTCGGGGAGTGGGGCAGGGTCGCCGGTGCCTTCGACCCCGACAACGAGGTGCTCTACGCCCTGCTCGCAGCCGGGCAATTCAGCGGCGAGGGCACCGACCAGCTCTACTTGCACCTCTGCTTCATGGTGGCTCCTTTCTCCCAGGAGTGCATCGACTCCTATCACGAGTTAGGGCTCGGCGGAGGCACCCTCGACGAATTCCTCGACACTCCCCACGAAGCCGAGTGGAAGCTGGGTGAGCACACCTGGCGTCTCGAGATCGACCAGAACGTGGTGACCATCAGGGTGTACGGGGAGGACGCCATCTGATCGATTCGACATGACCACGACCCTCGGCTCGAAGCTCGCCCAGATGCCTTTGACACCTCGACCACACGGACGACTTCGAGATGAAGCGCCCCGGAAGCCTTCACTCACTAGAGGCAGTTGCTTTCATGCGCTCATCGAGAGCGACGTTCGGACTCGGCGACCTTCAACTCGCCTTCGTGATCTCCGGACAGGTCAGCGGTGAGAAACTCAGCCGTCACTGGCAGGGCGAGATGAAGATCGGACTCGGTGTGCACCCTGACTCGACCCTCCCGAGCTACCAGAGCCAGGACATGGCCACCGGTCTTGCGATCGTAGGAGACGAAATGGAAATGGTAGCCGGGCACGCTTATCGCCTTGGAGTAGGGAGGAGACCAGAAGCCGACGACCGATCCGGCAATATCGGTCGCCTCGAACTCGCTCTGATGGCTGGTCGCCTCGACCAGGCTCTCCCCGGGGTGCGCCTTGCACGCCGCTCGCATCGAGAGATGTGAGAACTCACCGTCGATCCGAATACCCACGAACACGTTCTCGGAGGGCCGCATGGCGTCGATCTGCTCGGTGACCTCCTCCAGGCTCGATTCGTCGCCGATCGACTCCTCGGCATCGGTATGGAACCTGGCGACCAGGGCGAACGGGACCTCGTCGTCTTCGCTGGCCTCTTCGACCGCGCCTCCGGCGGAGGCGCGAAAGCAGTCACCGTCGATCA
Organism: Acidimicrobiia bacterium; assembly: GCA_036373995.1. Lineage (GTDB taxonomy): Bacteria > Actinomycetota > Acidimicrobiia > Spongiisociales > ZC4RG35 > JANQRA01. Next base: position 3,666 of record DASUUP010000061.1, on the reverse strand, counting down.
GGACCAACTCGCCGTCGAGACCCGTGAAGGTCCCCAGGCCGAAGTCGCCGTGCTGTTTCAAGTCGCCCACGGTGATCACTCCGCCAAACACGCCCTGAACCAGAGCGTTGGACGTCGACACCTGGAACAGAGAGTGACGGTTCAGCTCGAGGGCCTCCGAGAGGAGAGCATCGACAACGGTGTCGAGAGATTCGCCGGTCCGCCCGATGCGATGCTCGAGCGCGGACCGAACGGTTTCGGAGACCTCGATCTCGATCTTGGGTGCCATCGGTACAGCCAGGGTATCCGCTCCCTCGAATGCTGGATCTGTCAGCCGACCCTGTCACAGACTCTTCCGCCATCACCACTCTGTGATAAAACCGACTCATGAAGATCCTGTTCACGGGGGCAACCGGCGTCGTCGGGCGAGCAGCCTTGCCACACCTCAGCGTCGCCGGGCACGACGTGATCGCCGTCTACCGGTCGGAGACGGACCGAGCCTGGCTGGAGGGCCTCGGGGCGCGACCCGTCGCGGTGGACCTGTTCGACCCCGATGCGGTGGGCAGCGTCGTGTCGGGCGTCGACACGGTGGCTCACTTCGCCACATCGATCCCCAGTCAGAATGACATGAGGAAACGTGCCAGCTGGGACACGAACGACCGGCTCCGCTCGACGGCCACGGCCTATCTGGCCGACGCTGCTCTCGATCACGGGGTGCGACGTTTCATCCAGGAGTCGATCAGCTTCGTGTACGCGGACGGCGGAGAGAAATGGCTCGACGAGTCTGCGCCGATCGAGCCGGCCTGGGATGTCCTGGATTCGGCGCTGACCGCCGAGGAGCATGTCGCCCGGTTCCGTTCCGGCGGGGGCGCCGGTGTGGTGCTGCGCATGGCGCGCCTCTACGGGCCGGGAGAGGTATCGGGCGAGTTCATCGAAGCTGTGCGCAACCGTGCTGTCCCGATCATCGGCACAGGTGCCAACTACGTGTCGAGTCTCCATGTAGACGATGCAGGAACAGCGGTCGTCGCCGCCCTCACCGCCCCGGATGGGGTGTTCAACGTCGCCGACGACGAGCCAATGCGTTCCGCTGACAACCTGAGGGCATTGTCGGAGGTTCTCGGCGCCCCTCCGCCGAGAAGGATTCCCTCGATCATGGCCAGGATCGCCCTGGGCAGAGCGGCCCGGCTGCTCACCATCTCGCAGCGGGTCAGCAACCGGGCGTTCCGCGAGGTGACCGGCTGGACGCCCGAGCACGCGAATGCGCGGCAGGGCTGGGGGGCCTCGGTCAGACAGAATCGGGACGAGCGTCCATAGCGAGATCTCGAGCAGAACCGATCAAGGTCGATCGGCAGAGGTGAGATCGAGTGATCAGCCTGGTGAGCTCGGGGTCAGACCGAGCAAGACGCCGGCGAAAGCTGAACCGACAGGCCTGGGGGTGCGGGCCGCACGAGGGCTAATGGCAGGTAGACGGCTGCCATCCGTGTGATCTCACCATCCAGGACGGTGACGTCCATGGCGAGGGGCGTCGACCGCGGTATGGGCGCAGAGACGACTTGCGGCTATCCGCGAGCCAGCACCCGTTCGATGAAGGCAGTCCGATCGAGCCGGATCTCGTCGAGATCCATGGCGTGGCCGGCCTCGTAGCTCAACAGCTCCTTCGGCTCGGGTGCCGCCTGAAACAGCTCGAGCCCGGTCATCGGGGCTATGTAGAAGTCGGACTTGCCGAACTGGAAGAGGAGCGGACCGCGGCTGGCGGCAACGGTGATGATGGGGTCGATCGGGTGGAGGGCCCTCATGTAGTCCCAGCGGTCCGAGGAGATCGACCAGAACCTCAGGAACCAGTCGGCCCATCTCGGTGTCGGTGCGACGAGGACGGCCCCGGCGACGTCGATTCTGCCGAACAAGGCCATGCCATGCATGGCTCCGAAGTCGTGGCCAACCATCACCAGCCGGGACGGGTCGACCCCTTCGGTGCCCGTCAACAGCCCGAGTGCCCGTTCCAGACGGCTCACCTCGTCATGGATTCGTCGCAGGTCGTTTTCGGCATCGGTCGGCGGTGAGAGCCAGGGGAACGTCAGCTGCGGCAGGAGAGAAGTCACTCCGGCGTCGGCCAAGGAACTTGCCTCCTCGAGAAACTGGGAGCGGTTGGCGTTGGGCGCCTCGTCGAACCAGTGGAGGAATACGACGGCGCCGCCGGAGGGGTCCACGGGGCGGACCAAGTAAGACTCGACACCGTCGATCTCGATCTCTTCTATTGAACGAGTCGCCATGGGATGGTCGTTATAACGCGTCAATGTGCTTTCGCGCTTGTTCCTTTCCTGTTCAGGGTTTCGCAAGAACCGGTCCTTACGTTGCCAGGTAGATGCCCCCGAACCTCGGGGGAACACGAAAGGAGCCAACCTTGCGCAAGTTCACCATCTTTCTCGCCCTCGTGGGCGCCGCTCTCCTCCTCCTTCCCGGGGCCGCCATGGCACAAGGAGTCGGAGGGCCTGCCATCTACGTAGACGGTCAGGAGTACAGAACCGTCGGCACGCCCACCGATTTCTCCGCGACCGGAGCACCCGCCCACAGCTTCGACGTCATCTACGACATCGACGGTCAGTTGAACGTTGCCACGGCAGCACCCGGCGACCGCGACTACAACGGTGGCCGCTGGATGGTGCACGCTCTCGAAGTGCTGGACCTCGATTCAGCCGATACCAACGGAAGCGGCGACCTCGATTCGGCCGCCGAAGTGGAGGCAGCCATAGACAACGGCTTCGCAATCGACAACGGGATCGTCAAGTACTTCGAGTGCCCCGTCATCAAGCTGCCGGCCAAGCAGCGCTGACAACACCTCCGAACAGGTCGCGCCACCGGGCTCCTCCCCCGGTGGCGGAGACCTTTCCGGGCGATGATTGACAGTGGCTTAACGCCTGCCGTCCCACCATGGAGAGCATGTTCCCCGAATCGACCGCGTCGCTTCGCCCGGCTCCTGCCAGCCCCATGTCCCTCAGCCAGTTCGCCGGTCGCTCGGTCCTCGTAGTCGACGATGAGCCGATGGTGCGCGAAGTCCTCTCCGCCTACCTGAAACGTGACGGGTTCGCCGTCACTCTGGCCGAGGACGGCAGGAGCGCACTCGAGCACTTCGATGCCGACAATCCCGACTTGATCGTGCTCGATGTGATGCTCCCCGAGACGGACGGCCTGTCGGTGCTGAGCGTCGTGCGCGAGCATGGCAACACCCCCGTGATTCTCCTGAGCGCCCGGGGAGACGAGTCCGACCGCGTCCTCGGTCTCGAGCTCGGAGCCGATGACTACGTGGTCAAGCCCTTCTCGCCTCGAGAGCTGGCAACACGGGTTCGCACGGTTCTCAAGCGGGCGAAACGCGAGCCCAACAGCGGGCAGCAGCTCGAGTTCGATCGCCTGACCATCGACCCGGCGAGACGAGAAGTGAGGGTCGGCGACTCCACGATCGACCTACCTCCAAAAGAGTTCGATCTCCTCCACTTTCTGGCGTCGTCACCACGGCAAGTGTTCTCCCGCGGCCAGATCCTCGATCACGTATGGAATTCCAGCACCGACTGGCAGGACCCGTCGACCGTCACCGTGCACATCAGGAGACTCCGTCAGAAGATCGAAGCCAACCCGCAGTCGCCGACGAGACTTCTGACCGTTTGGGGCGTCGGATACCGGTTCGACCCGTGA
>DASUUP010000060.1:0-5833 GCA_036373995.1 Acidimicrobiia bacterium | reverse complement strand
CCGGCAGCAACACGCCGTTGAGCAATGGTGCGAACGCGTCTTCGCTCTTCAGCTTGAGGGCGAGACCGTAAGAAACCGCAGAGAACGAGCCTCCGAGCAGGGCCACCACGCCGAGGGCGATGAGGATCGACCCCGTTGTCGCCTCCAGTCCCATGAGGATGGCGGTGAGCACGAGGAGGGCTCCCTGGACCAGGATCACGACGATGTCACGCATGACCCTGCCGAGGAGCAACGCCCCACGAGCCGCCGGCGTCACCCGCATCCGGTCGACCACCCCTGCCCGCCATTCGGCGATCAGGCCGAAGCCGACGAAGGCTGCCCCGAACAGACCGAGCAGTACCAAGAGACCCGGTGTGAACACCTGCCAGGCGTCCCCTGGAGGGAACCCGGGCGTGTTAGCCACCGGCTCCAGCAAAGGTCCGAAGAGAGTCAGGTAGAGGATCGGCTGCATGATCCCGATGATCACCCACACCGGGTTCCTCACGGACAGCCTCATGGCCCTGTTGAACACCAGCCATGTGTCACGTATGAATCGCATCATGTATCCCTTCTAGGCTGCCTGGTTGGCCGGCTCGGCTGGTGTGTTGTCCTCGCGCAGTGATCGACCCGTCAAGGTCAGGAACACGTCGTCGAGTGTTGGCCGATGAACCTCGACTCCGGTGAGTTCGATGTCGCTGTCGACCATTCCCCGCAGCAGTACCGGAAGAACGCTGGCACCATCCGGCACCTGGAACCGCACCTCGGTGCCATCGATGATCGGCTCGGTGGCACCGGCGAGACGGGTGGCGATCTCGGCCACCACGGTCGCGTTGTCCGGATGGGGGAAGGAGAGCGATACCGCGTCGCCGCGCACGCTTCGCTTCAACTCCTCCGGTGTTCCCCTGGAGACGATCGCCCCGTCGTCGATCACCAGGATGCGATCGCACAGTAGATCTGCTTCGTCCATGTAATGGGTGGTCAAGAACACCGTGGTCCCCAGGTCGTCACGGAGCCGGCGGATGTGATCCCAGAGGTTCGCCCGGGATTGTGGATCCAACCCGGTCGATGGCTCGTCGAGGAAGACGAGACCGGGTTGGTGGACCAACCCCATGGCGATGTCGAGACGACGTCGTTGACCACCCGACAGTGTCTTGCATTTGCGGCTCCATAATCCATCCAGATCGAGTTGATCGAACAGTGCTTCACCATTGCCCCTGGCCACGTCCTTGGCGATCCCGTACATTCGGGCATGGTCGACGATCTCCTCCCCGGCGAGCGCCTCCGGATCGGTCGAGCCGCTCTGCGAGACATATCCGATCCTCTTGCGGACACCTACTGGGTCCTCCCGGAGATCACAGCCGGCAACGGTGGCCTCACCGCCGGTTGGCTCGAGAAGTGTCGTGAGCATTCGAAGCGTGGTGGTCTTCCCCGCACCATTTGGACCGAGGAAGCCAACGATCTCGCCCGATCCGACCATGAAGTCGACACCCCGTACGGCCTCGACCTCCCCTCCCCTGGTCCTGTAAACGCGGCGCAACCCCCGCGATGCGATCATGGTGTCACTCAATCTGGCCTCCTCGTCTATAGTTAAATCGTAGAGTATCTTATGAATCAAGATATCAAGCTGTCAAGACAACAACGCTCTGAAGCCGTCACGCAGCTGGTGGATTCCCTGCGCGCCTCGCAGACAGCAAGTGACATGATGGACGAAGCGTTCTGCGATTTCCTCGGAATCAATCGCAGCGATGGTCGCTGCTTGGACGTCGTGGACCGGTTCGGTCAAGTGACCGCGGGCGAATTGGCCAAGGAGGTCGGGCTCACCACGGGGGCGGTCACGGCGATGGTCGACCGTCTCGAGGCGGCTGAGCTCTTGCGCAGGATGAGCGACCCTGACGATCGCCGCAAAGTGCTCATCGAGCTCACCCCGGAGGCCAAGAAACTCGCACAAGAGATCTACGGCCACATGGCCCATGCCACCGCCCCTCTCATCGGGGCTCGATCGGACAGTGATCTGCTCACCCTCATCGCATTCTTCGAGGCCAGCCGGCAGGTGAATCTCGAGTTGGCGGCGAGGGTCAGAGAACGCGCCGGTGCGCGCAAGGCCAGCCTGCGCTACCGAATCGAGCAAGCGAAAGGGCTCAAAGCCGATGCCAAGGAGCTGTTCAAATCGATCAAGTCCGACCTGAAGAACCTGGTCTCGATCGTCGTGGTCAGTGGTGGGTCGCGGTGGGAACAGGACGAGACCGGTCAGTGGGTGGAGATGTCAAACGAAGAGCCAGATCCCGATGAATGAGCTTGATCGAAGCGACCGATCCCGGCGATCGGTCGTGATTCACCTGCAGCGATCGCGGGGTAACCGACCGGGCAACGAGCTGTCGATCCAGAATAGGCGGCCTATTCTCGATCGGTGAGGGTGATATCGAGGCTGGGCCATCTCCGCGAGGATGGCGTCGAGACCACCAACCCGTCCTTCTCGAGCCGACCCAAAGTCGACGCCCCACCAAATCGATCTGCGGCCACGTTTCCGCTTGCGATCCCGGTGATCCCTATACTCCCGCACCGCTCCGATCTCTCTGATCCTTCCGGAGGAACTACGCAAAATGACGGACACGATCCTGTACATCGCGCTCGTGGCGGGCGTGTCGGCCCTGGTTTTGGCCGTTTACTACACCCGCGCCGTGCTCGCCGCCCCCCGGGGCAACGAACGCATGGTCGAGCTCTCGACTGCAATCCGCGAGGGTGCCATGGCATTCCTCAAACGCGAATACATCTGGGTTTCGGTGTTCGTCGTCGTGATGGCAGTGCTCATCGCGGTGCTGTTGGAGTGGGGGCGACCCTGGGGAGCGATCGCCTACGTCTTCGGCGCGGTTCTTTCCGCTCTCGCCGGATTCATCGGCATGCGCATCGCCACCGCGGCCAACTCACGAACGACCGAAGCGGCTCGCGTCGGAGGGATTCCCGCAGCTCTTCCCGTCGCCTTCCGCGGGGGTGCCGTGATGGGCTTCACCGTGGCCGGCCTCGGGCTCCTCGGGGTGGGATTCGCCTTCTGGCTTTTCGGGGAGGATGGGCCACTCGCCGATCCCGATTGGGTAGACATCGTGACCGCCATCGGTCTCGGTGGGTCCTCCATCGCCCTGTTCGCCCGTGTCGGTGGGGGCATCTACACCAAAGCCGCCGACGTCGGAGCCGACCTGGTCGGCAAGGTCGAGGCCGGTATCCCCGAGGACGATCCGCGCAACCCGGCGGTGATCGCCGACAACGTCGGGGACAACGTGGGGGACGTGGCGGTCATGGGCGCCGACCTCTTCGAATCGTATGTCGGCTCGCTGGTGGCGCCCATCGCCTATTCGATCTTCGTGTTCAGCGGTGACCTCCGCGTCTCTGCAGTCATCTTTCCCCTTGCCGTGGCCGCACTCGGAATGTTTGCCTCGATCATCGGGTCTTTCCTGGTAAGGGCCAAGGACGAGTCGCACCTGGCGGCAGCGCTGCACCGTGGTACCAACTTCGCCATGGTCGTCACCGCCATAGGGGTGGCCGGGCTCGCCTACTGGGTGTTCCGCGACGTCGCCGAGAACTGGGCGGGGATCTGGATCGCAGTCGTCGCCGGCCTCGTCGTTGGCTGGCTGGTCGGCAAGATCTCGGAGTGGTTCACCTCCGACCACTACAAGACGGTCAAGGAGATCGCCCGGCAGGCGCAGACCGGCCCGGCGACCGTCATCATCTCCGGTGTGGCCGAGGGCATGAGGTCTGCCGCATTCTCGGTCATCGTGGTCGCCGGGGGAATCGGTGCCGCCTTCTGGGCAGGGGACTGGGCTTTGGGTGAAGGTGGAGGCATCTATGGAGTCGCCATCGCCGCCATTGGTGTCTTGGCCACCCTCGGGATCACGATCTCGGTCGACGCCTATGGTCCCATCGCGGACAACGCCGGTGGTATAGCCGAGATGGCTCATCTGCCCCCGGAAGTCCGTGAGTCCACGGACGCACTCGACTCGCTTGGCAACACCACAGCCGCCGTTGCCAAGGGTTTCGCCATTGCCTCGGCCGCGGTGACCGCCCTCGCCCTGTTCAACGCTTTCACGGAGGCGGTGAACCTAGAGTCGATCAACATCTCCTCGGCCCCGGTGACCATCGGTCTGTTCCTGGGGGCGATGTTTCCCTTCCTGTTTGCCGCTCTCACCATGAATGCGGTGGGTCGTGCCGCCGGGAAGATGATCGACGAGGTACGACGTCAATTCCGGGAGATCGCGGGGCTCAAGGAAGGGGATCCCGCGGCCAAGCCCGACTACACGACTTGTGTGGACATCGCCACCACCGGGGCTCTGCGAGAGATGGTCATCCCCGGCTCCCTCGCGGTGGTCCTTCCACTGGCCGTCGGTTTCTACGACGTCGAAATGCTCGGAGGTCTCCTCGGTGGAGCATTGGTCACCGGATTCCTGCTGGCCATCTTCATGGCCAACGCGGGTGGAGCCTGGGACAACGCCAAGAAGTTCATCGAGGCCGGAGCCTTCGGAGGCAAAGGTAGTGATGCTCACAAGGCTGCCGTGATCGGCGACACCGTCGGAGATCCCTTCAAGGACACCTCCGGGCCGGCGATGAACATCGTCATCAAGGTGATGACCATCGTCTCGCTGATCTTCGCTTCAGCCTTCATCGCCTGAGCATCGGTAGTGCGCACCGTCCCGGCATCCGGGACTCATGCGCGAGCAAGCGCTGACGATGCGCGTTTTCGTCCTGTCCCGAGCCCAGCCTTATCCTCACAGGGAATGACCTCTCAGCCTTATCCACCCATAGACCAGCGCAAGGAGATCGTCTTCGTCCGGCATGCCCAATCGCAGGCGAATCTCGACGGTATGTGGAATGGGAGGATCGATGGTCCATTGAGCGAGCCGGGCGAATCCAGTCTGGAAGCGTTGGGACGACGTCTCTCCTCATGGAGATTCGATGCCGTCATCTCCTCCCCACTGGAAAGAGCTCGCAAGACGGCGGAAGCCTTCTCCCGCAACGTCCAGATCGACCCAGACTTCACCGAGATCGACCTCGGAAAGTGGGAGGGGATGCTCCACGCTGAGGTCCATGAGAAGCATGGCGACCAGCTCCGGGCGGCCATCAAGACGCGAACCCATCGCATGGGTGGGACAGGAGAGACCCTCGACGAGGTTGGGCGACGAGCGCTCAACGCCGTCGATCGAGTCTTCGCCCGGATGGGCGACGGCGACCGGGTCGCGGTCGTGACCCATGGAGGCTTCCTCCAGGCCGTCCTACACCGGCATCTCGCCGGCGATGGCCGCAGGGTGCACGCTTTCCCCGCGAACACCGGAATCACCAGACTGGTCCACCAGTTCGGAAGGGCCCGACTTGCTTCCTTCAACGACACCGGTCATCTCGGCCCGCGGCCGCCCGCCGTCGATGCCCATTTGAAAGCCGGTGACAAGGTGATCGCCCTCATCCGGCATGGGCAGACCAAAGCCAATCTGGAGCGTCGCTGGCAGGGTCGAGGGGACTGGGACCTCGACGACATCGGTCGCCGACAGGCCGCGGCTCTGGGTGAGTGGTATGGACGCCATCGCACCGTCTACACCTCGCCTTTGAAGCGTGCCACGTCGACCGCAGAGCACGTCGCCCTCAACGGTGTTGTCGCGGTCGAGGACTTCATGGAGATCCACATGGGGGAGTGGGAAGGGATGACCACTGAGGAAATCGCCAGGAATTGGGCTGGCGACATGGAGAAGATCTACCGCAATGGGATCGACCTGCCCCGAGGCACCACCGGGGAGACCTGGGCGCAGCTGACTCGACGGTTCTCCGCCGCCGTGGCGGCCCTCGAGCACGGCGACAGTGGGCCCACCGTCGCCGT
>DASUUP010000059.1:0-10133 GCA_036373995.1 Acidimicrobiia bacterium | reverse complement strand
CCAACCCGAACGCGATGAAGTTTTCTGTGGGCCAAGCCGTGGGCGGGCCCGGAACGTATGTGAGGGGATCCCAGCCCGAGGAGAAGCATCTGGCGGAACTGCTCGCGCTCGACGGAGTGGCGAGCGTGTTCTTCACGGCTGACTTCGTGACCATCTCCAAGACTCCCGACGGATCCTGGGAGTCGATTACTCCCAAGGCGACGGCGATCCTAGAGAGTCACTTCAGGGAGTAGCCCGATGTGAGACGGTCATCGGCCTCGTCACACCGTCAACGCCCGGGGTCATGACAACAATGAGCCACGACCCATCGGGTTCCTGAAGACCACCTACGACCTCCCCTTCCATGTCGAGGGTATCCATCACCTCGGCCGGGACCGTCTGCAAGGTCAGGTCGGCGGAGTCGACAGCGTCGGCAGGCTCCAGTTCGGGTGGCCGGGTGACCCGAGGCCCGCCCTCGGCGTCGAAATCAACGGACACGAGAAGGCGCTGCGGCGGCTGTCGCACGAAAGTCGACCCGTTCGCGGCATTCAGTGACCTGACCAGCACGGCGACCTCGAATGTGATGGGCCCGGTTTGATCGACACCTGTCGCGCGCGCCCAATCGACGAACACCTGTGTTCCCTCGGGCGCATGCGGAAGGGGCATGCCCTTCGGGAGAAGATCCTGCAGCCGGTTCGCCGACTCCTCGCTTCCGTCGTATGAGACGTATTCCACGGCGAACCACTCGGCATGGGCAGTCGCCTGATCGATGAGCCGCTCCGGATCAACGGCATAGAGGTCGGCCTCGGCCACCACGACCGGACTGGCCACGGTGGAGGGCGTGGGAGCCGCAGCCGTCGTGGCCGTAGTGGCCGGGACCGTCGATGTCACCGGAGGTTGCGCAGCCTGGGGAGCCGGGGCAACAGGCTGGTTGCGGGTGAAGGAGTAGGCGAGGGCGCCCAGCACCAGAGCTCCGGCGACTGCGTAGACCAACCATTGCCGGTTCCCACCCTTGGGCTCGAGAGTCTCCCAGGGAATTCGCTCGTAGACCTCGTCCCGTTCCGGCTCCATGGTTCGAACGTATGGAACGGCAGTTGGCGCTTCAAGGGGTTTGATTGCAGAAATCAGGGAACCGACAGGCCCTTGGCTATCGTCTTTCCTCTAATGGCAGTCAACCCCGACCCGAAACCGGGCCGTTGGATCCTTCCCCTGGTCATCCTGGGGATGATCGCGTTCACCTACTTCTTCGTGCGTGAGCTACCCGAGGCCTCGACCGACACCACACTGGTATCGAGCCCGGGGACATCGACGACGCTCGGCGGCGGTGACGGGTCGACGACCAGCACCACCCAGTCGCAGACACCCCTCGATCCGGAGACACAGTCCTACCTCGACACTATCGACGCGATCAACGAGGAGTTGCAAGTGCAACGCACCGAGCTCGTCACCGTTAACGATGGATTCGATGCCGACCCCCGTGAGATCGAATTCTCCGATGCCGAGACCAGGTTCGAGGCCGTGGTCACGGAGACTCAGGCACTTGCCGATCAGCTGGGCGGTCTGACGCCACCGACCACGCTGGAGGGAAACCACGCCTCTCTACAGACAACCATCGACCTGGCTGCTGTGAGTGCCGAGGAGGCCCTGGCGGGACTCCGGTCGACCGACACCGGGGAGCGACGCAACACCGCCGTCGACTCGTACGTCCAGGCGGCTACCGACTACGGGACCGAGGTCACCAACACCCACAACGCTGCCGAAGCCAACGCGTAACGCTCTACGGTCGATCCGAGGGAACCACCCCGTCGAACACCACGAAACGTTGAATGTGCTCCTCTCCATCCAGCACGACAGAGTACATCTCTATTGCACGTGACATGGACGGGAAGCTACGCGACGTCGCCGATGGCGACTCGAAGCTCCATTGAAGATGAAGGGGCCGAGCTGCCGCTCGACCCCTTCGCTCTCGATCTTCTCAGATCGACCTAGATGTCGTAGTAGAGATGAAACTCGTACGGATGGGGCCGGAGGCGAACCGGGTCGACTTCGTGCTCCTGCTTGTAGGTGATCCACGACTCGATGAGACCCTCGGTGAACACTCCGCCTTGCAGCAAGAAGTCGTGGTCGTCCTCGAGCGCGGCCAACGCCTCGGGCAGGCTCCCCGGCACCGAAGGAAGACCCTCCAGCTCCGCTGGCGGCAGGTCGTAGATGTCCTTGTCGACCGGATCGTGCGGCTCGATCTGATTCTGAACGCCGTCGATACCGGCCAGCAACATCGCAGAGAACGCCAGATAGGGGTTGCACGACGGGTCGGGGCAACGAAACTCGAGGCGTTTCGCCGCCGGTGACTGCGAGTACTGCGGGATGCGCACAGCGGCCGAGCGGTTGCGGCTGGAGTAGACCAGGTTGACCGGTGCCTCATAGCCCGGGACGAGACGGTGGTAGGAGTTCGTCGTGGGGGCGGCGAACGCCAGGACCGCCGGAGCATGTTTGAGCAGGCCACCGATGTACCACCGCGCCAGGTCGGACAGACCGGCGTAACCACTCTCGTCGTACATGAGAGGTTCGCCGTCCCTCCACAGCGATTGGTGCGTGTGCATCCCTGAGCCGTTGTCCTCGAAGATCGGCTTCGGCATGAAGGTGACCGACTTGCCCATCTCCCAGGCCGTGTTCTTCACGATGTACTTGTAGAGGGTCACGTTGTCGGCTGTGCGCAACAGCGTGTTGTACTTCATGTCGATCTCGGCCTGACCGGCGGTGCCCACCTCGTGGTGTTGCACCTCGATCTCGATGCCGGCTGCCTCGAGCCGCGCAGTCATCTCCGAGCGAAGGTCCTGGTAGTGGTCGGTGGGCGGGACCGGGAAGTAGCCCTCCTTGTAGCGGGGCTTGTAACCCAGGTTGCCCCCCTCCTCGAACTCGCCCGAGTTCCAAGCGCCCTCGACCGAGTCGACGAAGTAGTAGCCGGAGTTCTGGTTCTGGTCGAAGCGGACGTCGTCGAAGATGTAGAACTCGGCGTCCGGGCCCCAATACGAGGTATCGGCGATGCCGGTGGAGACCAGGTACTCCTCCGCCTTCTTGGCGACGTAGCGCGGGTCCTTCTCGTAGGGCGTGCTCGTGACCGGGTCGTTCACGAAGCAGTAGAGGATCAGCGTCTTTCGCATGCGGAAGACGTCCTCGATCGCGGTCGCCGCATCCGGGATCAGGATCATGTCGGACTCCTGGATGTCCTGGAATCCCCGGATCGACGAGCCGTCGAAACCAAATCCGTCCTCGAACGAGTCCTCCGTCAACTGGTGGACGGGGACTGTGAAGTGCTGAACCTGGCCGGGCAGGTCACAGAAACGCAGGTCGACGAACTCATAGCCCTCATCCTCGACGAGAGACAAGACGTCGGCAGCCGTCTTGGTCACGATGCCTCCTTGTTCGCTTGTGGTCGTGAGCCAACGGGTTTGTATCCGACGGCAATTGCCCTGCCATTGCCGAAATGTGAACACTGTGTTTCGTGCTTTCCACAGGCGGCAATACCGGGAGACGTTCGAGCGTCAACCGATAATCGAGAGCGTGATACGCGGTTTCACATGGTCGCCGGGCGAAGACCTCCCATCGGCGCCGACGGAGGATTTCGTGCCCGAGGTCCCTCGAGACGGGTGGATCTGGATCGACGTGTCAGCGGAGACCCCAGGGGCGATCCTCGAGCTGTGCTCGTCGTTCGACATCCCGAAGTCGTTCATCGACGAGGCTCTGGCCGAGGCCAGTCTTCCCATGATCGAGGAGCGGCGCGAGATGATCTACGTCGTCCTCAACGCCTTCCGCAGCACCGAAGAGGGCCGATTCGCGCCAAGTGAGGTCGACTTCTTCATCGGCCCCAACTTCGTCATAACCGTCCACGAAGGCGACATCGTCTCGACGACGACGGTCCAGGAGCGCTTCGAGCAGGGCGTCGGCCTCTCCGTGCCGACGCCAAGCGGTCTTCTCGCCCAACTGGCGATGGTTGGGAGCCGCCGGCTCCCCGCTCTCATCGATCAGCTGGAAGGCAAGCTCGACGTGCTCGAGGAGCTGGCCATGGCTGCAGATGCCCGTGCACTCAATGAGGTCTACGCCCTGCGCCGGGACGTGATCGTGATGAGGAGGGTGCTGGTCCCACAGCGCCAGATCTACGACGAGCTCGCCGAGCCGGGTGGTCACCCACTCGTCGACGAGGAGAGCCGACGCGAGTTCGAGAGGGTCGCCGACTACCAGACGCAGGTCCTCGAATCTCTGGAGACGGCGAGATCGCTGCTGGGCTCGGTCCTCGAGACCTACCGGGGTGCGGTTGCCGACCGAACCAACGAGATCATCCGGGTGCTGACCGTGTTCTCAGCAATTCTCCTTCCGTTGACCCTGATCTCCGGAGTCTTCGGGATGAACTTCCTCGACATCCCACTGGCGGACCACGAATACGGATTCTGGATCATGATCGGGGCGATGGTTCTGATCGCCGGGGTCCTTTGGTACTACTTCGGACTTCGCCGGTTCGTGGGCACACCACGTCTCAGCGATCTGCCCAGGGCGGTCGGGCTTGGCATCTACCAAGTCGGCACCGCCCCTATCCGCGCCGTTGCCGGAGGGATCGAGTCGACCATCCGGCTCGTCGCCGGAAACACGAAGACGGCCGAGGACGAGGACAAGCCGAGCGCCTGACTACCGTCGCATCCCGGTATGACTGCGACGATCGTGCTCGGCGCCCAGTGGGGCGATGAGGGAAAAGGGCGCGTCGTCGACTATTTCGCCGAGTCGGCCGACTACGTGGTCCGCTTCCAGGGCGGGAACAACGCCGGGCACACCATCGTCGTCGGCGAGCAGAAGCTCGCCCTGTCATTGATCCCGTCGGGGATCCTCTATCCCGAGTGCATTCCCGTGATCGCCTCCGGCACAGTCATCGACCCGGCTGTGCTCCTCGCCGAGATGGAGATGGTGGCCGAGAGAAACCTCGATCCGTCCCGCGTCCTTCTCTCCTCGAACGCTCATCTGATCATGCCCTATCACCGCAAGCTCGACGCCGTCATCGAGCGATACCTGGGCAAGAATCAGATCGGTACGACCAAGAAGGGCATAGGGCCGGCCTACACCGACAAATACTCGCGGTTCGGCATCAGGGTGCAGGATCTCTTCGACCAGAAGATCTTCGCCGAGAAGGTGGTGGCTGCCCTCGAGGACAAGAACCGGATCCTGCCTCGCATCTACAACACCCTTCCGATGGAAGCCGACGAGATCATCGAGGAGTACCTCGGCTACGCCGACCGGCTCCAGCCACACGTCGCCGACACGTCACTCGTGCTCCACGATGCCATCAAACGTGGGAAGGACGTCTTGTTCGAGGGTGCCCAGGGAACACTGCTCGACATCGACCACGGCACCTATCCTTTCGTCACCTCGTCGAATCCCACGGCCGGGGGAGCAGTCGTCGGGAGCGGGATCGGGCCCAAAGCAATCGACGAGATCATTGGTGTGGCCAAGGCTTACATCTCACGGGTGGGCACCGGGCCGTTTCCCACCGAGCTCAACGACGAGGTCGGGGACACGATGATCGAGCTCGGTGGCGAGTACGGCACGGTCACCGGTCGCCGTCGCCGCTGCGGCTGGCTCGACCTGCTTGCTCTCCGCTATGCGACGAGAGTCAACAGCCTCACGAGCATTTTCCTCACCAAGCTCGACATTCTCTCCGCCTTCGACACCATCAAGGTGGCAACGGCGTATCAGGTGGGACAAGACCGCTATGAGCACTTCCCAGCCCAGCAGTCGGTGCTCTATCACTGCGAACCCGTGTATGAGGAACTGGACGGGTGGGGCGAGGACATCACAGGTGTCCGGAATTACGGCGACCTTCCCAAAGAGGCCCGCGCCTATATCGAGTACATACAGGAGGCCGTCGAGGCCCCGATCGGCTGGATCTCGGTCGGGCCGGAACGATCGCAACTCATCGAGATCACATGAAGGTCTTGCTCGTGGGCTCCGGCGGCAGGGAGCACGCCATCGGTTGGAAGCTCGCCCAGTCGAACCGGGTCAGCGAGCTGATCTCGCTGCCCGGCAACCCTGGGCTGGCCGAACTCGGACCGGTCGTAGAGGGGATAGGTGTCGAAGACGTCGGTGCGATCTCGGCCATGGCCCGACTCCACGGTGTCGACCTCGTCGTCATCGGGCCGGAGGCGCCACTCGCCGCCGGTCTGTCCGATGCAGTGGCCCGCCTCGGTATCCCCGTCTTCGGGCCGACCAGGTCAGCTGCCCGCCTCGAGACGTCCAAGTCATACGCCAAGGACGTGATGAACCGGGCCGGCGTGGCGACAGGGGGCTCGAGGCGATTCGAGGACCCGGCAGAGGCCGAGGCGCATCTCGAACAGATGGATGGCCCATATGTGGTCAAAGCGGACGGACTCGCCGGCGGCAAAGGGGTACTCGTCACGGGGTCGAGAACCGACGCGGTCTCCTGGGCCCATCATTGGGCGGAGCGTGGCCCGGTCGTGGTCGAGGAGTTCTTGGACGGGCCCGAGGTGAGCGTCTTTGCAGTCTGCACCGACTCGGGGGCCGCCGCGCTGGAGCCGGCGCGTGACTATAAGCGGCTGTTGGAAGGCGACGAGGGACCGAACACAGGTGGCATGGGCTCATACTCCCCGGTGCATGACCTACCGTCCGGCCTCGTCGACGACACCATGCGGAATGTCATCGAGCCGACACTCGCCCAGATGGATGCAGACGGCAATCCGTTCACCGGGTTCCTCTACGCAGGCCTGGTGCTCACCGACGACGGCCCCAAGGTGTTGGAGTTCAACGTCCGTCTCGGCGACCCCGAGACCCAGGCCGTGCTGCCGCGGATGAAGAGCGATCTGGTCGGTGTGCTGGAGGGAGCCACTCCGGAGTGGTCGAGCCTGTGCACCGTCAACGTGGTCCTGGCGGCGAAGGGGTATCCCACCGCCCCCCAGAAAGGCGACGAGATCAGGGGGCTGAATGGCGGGTTGGGTGAGGATGTCCTCGTCTTCCATGCCGGGACGGTCGCCGAGGGCAAGAAACTCTTCGTCAACGGTGGCCGGGTGCTCAGTCTGGTCGGTCTCGGAGAGACGCTCGGCAGCGCTCGGGACCGCGCCTACGAGGCGGTGGAGAAGATCACCTGGCCAGGGGTGGAGTTTCGACGGGACATCGGGGGCTGAGTGATCGGCGTTGAGGGCATGTCTCAACGCACGAGCAGGTCCAAGAGCAGGCGGTTGGGCGTCGGACGGACTTTCGCCTCTGGCCGACACGGCTACCGGAGACCGAAGCTGTCGGTGAAAGGAGGCTCAAATGCGTGTGCTGGTTGCTTATGCATCCAAACACGGTGGGACTCTCGGTCTCGCAGAGTGGCTGACGGACGCACTGCGCGAATCCGGTTTGGAGGTGACCCTCAGCCCCGCTGAAGAAGTTGGGGACATAAGCGGATTCGATGCCATCGTCCTCGGCGGCTGTCTCTATGTGTTTCGCTGGCATGCCGATGCTCGCCGCTTTGTCAAGAGGCATCGAGATGCTCTTTCGACCAAGCCGGTGTGGCTGTTCAGCAGCGGCCCGCTGGACGAGACAGCCAGTGAGACGACCATCCCACCGGTCAGGTTCGTGAGGAAGACGATCACCAGGCTCGGTGCCCGGGGTCACAAGACCTTCGGGGGTCGTCTGCTGCCGAGGGCCGGTGCCACCCTCCCCGTGGGCGATTGGCGTGATCGCAGTCAGGTAGAAGCCTGGGCCGCCGAAATCGCCGACGAGTTGGCCGAGGTAGCTCCCATGCGATGAGATCTTGGACCGAGCAAGGCACGATTCATTGCATCGTCCGCGGCGGTATGCGCACAAGAGGAGAGGGGCCCGAAGGCCCCCTCTCTATCTCTGTCGCCCGGTTGATCAGCGAGGTCCGGCTTGCGACGTGCTCGCTCCGGCCTGCCACCGGTTGCTGTAGTCATCGACCATGGCTTGCCCGCCAGCCTGCTCGATCCCGGCCGGTGTCGACGCCGCCGGCGTGTACCGCTCGATCAAAGCCCGATCGGCCGGCTCAATGGAGGCGGCCCTGCCCTGCTCGATGGCGTTGCGCTCGGCAACAGTTGTGCCCATCACTTTCGTCTCAGCCTCGTCGATGACCTGACTGAGACCGAATGCGGCGCCTACGCCGACGGCGGCCAACGTCGCCCCGACCACGAACTTGCGAATGGGTCCAGTTTCGAATCCACGCGCATCTCTCTTCTGTAGGACAGTCATGTTCTCCCCCTTCGTGTCCCCCTGCGGAACATCCGCACAGGTGAAAGAGCATCGAGTGGGGACCCTGATACGCGCCGGTTACCGTCCGACCCATGAGCTACAAAGTCGCGATCGTCATGGGGTCGGGCTCCGACCGCCCCGTCATGGAGAAGGCCGGGGAGATGCTGGAGCGATTCGGGATCGAGCACCAGACCCGCGTGCTGTCGGCGCACAAGACACCGGATGAGGCCATTGCTTTCGCTGAGAACGCGGCCGACAACGGATTCAGTGTGATCATCGCCGGGGCCGGCAAGGCCGCCCACCTCGGTGGAGTCATGGCTGCCAAGTCGCTGCTCCCGGTAATCGGTGTCCCCATCGGCGCAAGTCTCGACGGGATGGATGCCTTGCTCGCAACGGTGCAGATGCCGACAGGTGTCCCGGTCGCCACGGTCGCCATCGACGGAGCGACCAACGCCGCGCTCCTCGCGGTGGCCATCCTCGCCGTCGGCGATGAAGAGCTCACGGCGCAGCTCGCCCGATACCGCAAAGAGCTCGCCGAGAAGACCATGGCGGGATAACCCCAAACCACGAACCCGGGGTTCCTGGCGCCGGATATGGCGGGAATCCGCTCATGTTCGGCAAAAGGCGGTCGCGTGAGACCGGGAGTACGCCGAACGGATACCATCGATCCAAATGACTGAGATCTCTTTCGACAAGCCCGACCCACACGATTTCCTCGGCATCGATGCCCTCCTATCCGAGGAGGAGATCCTGTTGCGTGACACGGTGCGAAGCTTCGTGGACAAAGAGATCAAGCCGAATGTGGCGGATTGGTGGGAGGAGGGAGTGATCCCCCACGCCGACCTTGCCCGCCAGTTCGGCGAGCTGGGGATGCTGGGCATGCACCTCGAGGGCTATGGCTGTGCCGGCACGTCGGCGACCGCTTACGGGTTGGCGTCGATGGAGCTCGAGGCGGGTGACTCCGGTATCCGCTCATTCGTGTCCGTCCAGGGGTCACTTGCCATGTTCCCGATCTGGAAGTTCGGCTCGGAGGAGCAGAAGGAGACGTGGCTGCCCCGGATGGCCAAAGGCGAGGTGATCGGTTGTTTCGGGTTGACCGAGGCCGACTCCGGGTCGGACCCGGCGTCGATGCGGACGCACGCCAAGCGGGATGGTGGTGACTGGATCGTCAACGGGTCGAAGATGTGGATCACCAACGGCTCGATCGCCGACATCGCCATCGTGTGGGCGAGGACCGACGACGGTGTGCGTGGTTTCATCGTCCCCACCGACACACCCGGTTTCAATGCACACGACATCAAGAAGAAGGCGTCGCTGCGGGCATCGGTGACTTCCGAGCTCGCCTTCGACGACCTGCGGCTCCCGGACGAGTTCATGCTGCCCAACGTGGCCTCGATGCGGGGGCCGTTGTCCTGTCTCAACGAGGCCCGGTTCGGGATCGTGTTCGGGGCGATGGGCTCGGCCCGCGACTGCTATGAGACCGCCCTTGCCTACTCCAAGGAAAGGGAGCAGTTCAACCAACCGATCGGCGGGTTCCAGCTGACCCAGCGGAAACTCGTCGAGATGATGGTCGCCGTCCAGAGAGGCACCCTCGTCGCCCTCCACCTGGGTCGACGCAAGGACGAAGGCACCCTCAGCCCCGAGCAGGTCTCATTCGGGAAGTTCGACAACGTCCGGAACGCACTTGAAGTGGCTCGCACCGCCCGCTCGATCCTCGGTGGCAACGGCATCACCCTCGAGGACCCGGTGTTCCGCCACATGGCCAACCTGGAGACCGTATTCACCTACGAAGGCACCAACGAGATCCATACCCTCGTCATGGGTCAGGCGATCACCGGCCTCAACGCCTTCGCATAGCGTTCTGTGTCGATTTTCCCGTCTCTGAGATGGGAAAATCGACACAGAAG
>DASUUP010000058.1:0-11354 GCA_036373995.1 Acidimicrobiia bacterium | reverse complement strand
AGCATCAGGAAGGCGGCGCCAAACAGGATCGACAGGGGGATGATCACTCGATAGCTCCAGCCGAAGAGGAGACGAATCGTGTGCGGGACGATGATCCCCACGAAACCGATGAGCCCACTGACCGAGACGGCGGCGGCCGTGGCGAGGGTGGCGGTGACGACGACGACTCCTCGCACTCGGCCCACGTTGATGCCGAGAGCCTTCGCTTCGTCGTCGCCAAGAGCCAGCACATCGAGCAGGCGACGTCCCGCCACGAGAATCGCTGATGCGACAATGGCATACGGCAGGAGCTCGACCACTTCACCCCATCCAACGGTGGTCAGCCGGCCCAGTATCCAGGAGTAGACCTCACGCAGGGTCGCGACGTTCTGCTGCAGGATGTAGGTCTGGATCGCCGTGGCGAAGGCAGCGACCGCCACTCCGGCCAGGATCAGCGAAGTGGGCGACCTGCCTCCCACGGACCGGCCAAGGGCATAGGTGATTGCGACAGCGCCGAGCCCACCGGCGAAGGCCAACGGGGCTATCCATCCCGATCCGCCGGTGAGGGCGAAGCCAAGCGTGGCCCCGAGACCCGCTCCGGCGGCGACCCCGAGCAGATAGGGATCCGCCAGGGGATTGCGAAAGACGCCCTGGTAGGTGGCCCCCGAAACCGCGAGCACTGCGCCCACGAGGGCTCCGAGAACGATCCTCGGCAACCTGATCTCATAGAGAATCACGGTCTGTGCCTCGCTGAGACCCGACCCCAGAGAGACGCCGGGCAGACCGTCGATCAGGGCTTTGACCACAGAGACCGGGTCGAGGCCCGCTGCTCCAACCACCGACCCGACCAGCGCCGCCGCGAGGACAGCGGCCACACCGATGGAGAGCGCCACCAAGCCAACTCTCGCCGAGCGTGCTTCGACTGGCGTGGCCCGGGCGCTCACCCTTGGCCCACGTATGCCTCGATGGCGTCCGAGACCGATTGCGCGAAGTCGACGATTCGGGGCCCCCAGCGGGAAGCTATATCGGAGTCCAGCTCGACCACGTTCCCGGTCTGAACCGCGGACAGGACGTCCCAGCCGGGGCGGGCGGCGATAGTCTCCGAGCTCTCGCCGTAGAGGGCATCTGCCAGGAAGATGATGTCCGGATCGGCGGCGACCACGTACTCGCTCGACAGCTGCGGATAGCCGAATGCAGAGCCGTCCTCGTCGGCGGCGTCGGCGATGTTCTCGATACCGAACAGACCGTAGATCTGCCCGAAGAATGTCGTGGACGTGGCCGTGAAAAGGGTGTTGTCGAGCTCGTGGTAGTAGGTGACACCCTCGGCGTCGGGTGCTTCCTCCGCGATCGATGCCAGATCGTCGGCGATCGACTCGCTAACGGTTGTCGCGTCCTCGCCGTGACCTGTGACGGCACCGAGAGCCTCGATCTGGTGGTAGACGTCGTCGATGGTCATGGCGGCGCTGTAGTTGATCACCGGCACGTCGGCTGCCTCGAGCGAGGCCACCAGCTCACCGGGGTCGTAGCCGATCACCACGAGGTCGGGCTCGTACGACAGGATCGCCTCGACGTTGGGCGTGAACCCGGAGAGGTCTGTCATCGGGGCCTCGGCCGGGTAGTTCGACTGGTCGTCGACCGCTACGAGCTGCGATCCGGCCCCGATGGCGAACAGCATCTCGGTCGCGGTGGACGAAAGGGAAACGATGGCCTCTGGCATCCCCTCGACGGTCACCGAGCCGTTGTCGGCCTGGATGGTCACCGGGAATTGCGCGGACGTTCCCTCCGTGGTGGTGGTCGCATGTGTGGTGGTGGTCGAGGGTGGCTGTGTTGTGGGCCCCGCCTCGGGCGTGGTGGTTGTTGTGGCGCCGCTATCGCCGCTGCCGCACGCTGCCAGCGTTAGCAGCAGGGCCAGGAGCCGTGCACTCCGTTTCATATAGAAACATCCTCCGTCTGTCGGAGGATGAAGAGGTGTGGACAGCCCTTGCGCCCACGGTTCCGTCTTCATCCGAGACTTTCACGTGGCCCCGCGAGTCAGGCGACCTGGCTCGAATCAGCTTCGTAGAGAACGAAAGCCGACTTTCACAGTTGCGGGACAGCGCCGGGTTCAAACCGGCTTCGCTGATCGCGGAGCACTCACCATCTTGCGGTGAGCGTGGCGAACTCTAGCCGTGCTCGCGAGCAGCGCGTGTCGGTCAGAGCCACGCGGTGCTCGCGAGCAAGATTGCTTGGCTTAGCTCAGGTCGTCTTCAAAGACACCAAGCGTCACGGTGAGTGTCTGTTGCTCGCCGTCTCTCAGGATGATGATCTCGACCGTCTCATTTGGTTGATGAGCGCGAACCTGAGCCTGCAGATCGCCGATTCCCAGGATGGGGACACCGTCGAAACCGATGACCACATCTTCGGAGACGAGTCCAGCCTCTTCCGCACCCGAGCCTGGGGTCACGCCGGTGATCAGGGCACCGGCCTGCCCCTCTGTGTTCACGTTGGCTCCTGTCACCCCGAGGAGTGCAGTCTCGATGGGTTCACCGGAGATGATCCCATTGGCATAGGTGGTGGCGATATCGGCAGGTACGGCGAAGCCGACTCCGTCGTTGGCGCCGGAGGTGCTGAAGATCGAGACGTTGATCCCGACTACGTGGCCCGCTCGGTCGACCAGCGCGCCACCCGAGTTGCCGGGATTGATGGCGGCGTCGGTCTGAACCATGGAAGCGCAGGTGTTGATCGCGCAATTGGTCTGATCGACGGCAGAGATGATGCCGGCCGTGACTGTCGACTCGAGGCCCCAAGGGCTGCCAACGGCGATTGCGGCCTGACCGACACGGGGTTTCTCGGTTGCGAAGGTGGCCGCCGTGAGCCCGGCCCGGTCGACTTCGATCACGGCGATGTCGACCTCCTCGGCACGGCCGATGACGGTCCCCTCGACCTGCTCGCCGTCGCTGAAACGGACCCGAACGGTGTCAGAGCCATCCACCACGTGAGCCGCGGTGACGATCAGCCCGTCACTGTCATAGATGACACCAGAGCCGACACCGCCTGTGGTCTGGATGTGAACCACTGACGGCAGGATCACTGCGGCAGCATCGGCAATGGGCTCATCGCCGGGAGTGAAGGCGGGCGCTGAAACGTCGACAGCGGGAGCGGTCGTCGTGGTCGACTCGTCGGCCGCCTCGCTGCCGCCGGAGGCGTTGGGGTAAACCAGCATGATGCCGGCCACGAGCAGGGCCACGGCACCGAAGAAGAGAACGGCCGACAGCCAGCCTGGGAGCTGTCGTCTTTCTCGGATGTTCTGTTCGTCTGTCAAGTCTGACCTCCTGAGGGCAAGGCTAAGCCACACCCGTTAATGCCCAGCGAAAGCATCTATTAAGTATCGGTAAAGGGTGAGGTTCCGGGAGGCTCGTCCCCAGTGTCACCGCTCGGTATCCACACCACCATGGTCGTACCCGCTCCCCTACGACCGGCAAACGACGCCAACGAGCCCCCGTGGCTCTGGGCGATCTGGGTGACGATGGACAAACCCAAGCCGATGCGGTCGCCGTAGGTCGCGGGCAGTCCGGGACCTTCGTCCCGCACGCCGATCCATCCCCAATCGCCGACCTTGCCCGAGCCAACCTCCACGAGGGAGCCGGCCGGCGCCACTTTCAACGCGTTCTCGATGAGATTGGACAGTGCACGATCCAAAGCGACCTCGACGCCGGAGACGGTCACCGGTGCCGCCCGCGCCACGATGTCGATGCCTTCGTCCTCGGCAATAAGGGTGAAGTCCGACACCTTGGCCGCGACGAGCTCGGCCAGGTCGACCTGGATCGCTTGGGCCTGACCCGTCTGCATGCGCGCCGTCGCCAGGAGCCCGGCAATCATCTCCGACATGCGCTCCGCATTGCGGCGAATGACTCCGCCGGCCTGGAGCCAGTCGTCCATGTCGGCTTCCGGATCGTCCGCCACCAGCTCGATGTTCGAGCGGATCACGGCCAGGGGAGTCCGCAGATCGTGACTGGTGTCGGCGAGGAATTGCCGCTGGCTCGAGAACGCGGTGTCCAGACGCTCCAACATCTCGTCGAATGTGTCCGCCAGCCGTTTCAACTCATCGTCGGGGCCGGTGAGGGCGATCCGGCGACTCAGATCCGACGCCTGTATCTCCCGTGCCACGCCTGTGATCTCCCCCACAGGCTTGAGCACCCGTCCGGACATGATCCAGCCGATCACGATGCTCAGGAGAAACAAGACGGCGATGGCGATCAGTGTGTACTGCGCCACCTTCTCGAGGACGATGCCGTTGTAGATCGTCTCGATCGCTTCGACCTCCGCCTCGTCGTAGTGGGGAAGAGTGAAGGTCCTACCTCCATCCAGGGCGACGACACGCCCCTCCCAGAGATGGGTCATCATCTCCTGGGAGTCGAGACCCATCTGGACGGCGAGATAGACAAGGCCGAGAAGGGCGCCACCGAGCCCGAACACCAGTGCCGAGTACTGCACGGAGAGACGGAATCGGATCGACTGCCACATCAGCCGTCCTCCAGCCGATAGCCGCGGCCGGCTACGGTCGTGATCAACTGCGGCTCGCCCAGCTTCTTGCGGAGATTGCTGACAGTCACCCTGACGACATTGGTCAGCGGATCGGTCATCTCGTCCCAGACATGCTCGAGGAGGTGCTCCTGGCTCATCACCACTCCCGCATTGGCCATGAAGTAATGGAGGAGCGCGAATTCCTTGGCGGTCAGGTCGAGACGCCTGCCGTCCCTCGTGACCGAGAAACGGGCAGCATCGAGCTGGAGCGGTCCGACCGAGATCACCGGATCGCTCTCCGTGTCACGACGAATCAGGGCGCGGACCCTTGCGGACAGCTCGGCGAAGGCGAACGGCTTGACCAAATAGTCGTCGGCGCCCGAGTCGAGGCCGGCGACGCGATCTTGGACGTCGTCACGTGCGGTGAGCATCAGGATCTTGGGTCGGTCTCCTTCCAGGGTCGGCAGCTCACCCGAAACGAGATCTCGACAGATCTGGAGCCCGGAACCGTCGGGCAGGTTCCAGTCCAGAACGACCACGTCGTAGCCGGCTGATCGGAGCTTGATATCGGCCTCGCCCGACCGGTGGGCGACATCGACGGCATGACCGTCGCGACGCAGACCGCGCGCAATGACGTCGGCGAGATCTGGCTCGTCTTCGACGACTAGGAGACGCATCGGGTCTCAAGATAAGCGGGTGCACCTAATCGCTGAATAAACACGGATTCGGATGGCACAGCCGCAAGTATGGACTTCCGACCCATATGGAATCGGCAACCTTTTGCCGAGCCTTGTAGTCGGAGACATAGATGATCGTTACTTTCATCACCGAAGACCGGGACGGGTTACACACCTACACCGGCCATGTTGTAAGCAGAGGCCCCTCGACGATCGTGGTCCTATTGACCGAGCCTTTCAGCCTTGCCGGCCGTTCGGTCCAATTCCCGATCGACGACGTCGTCTCAGAAAAGGTGATATCCGGCTAGGGGACGTCCCCGGTCGAGAATAGGCTGACCACCATGTTCCTCGAGGCGTCGACACTTCAAGCTCTCGCCATCGCCGGTGGGGTTGGTGCCATCGCCGGTCTCGTCGCCGGGTTCCTGGCTTCGGCGGATAACCTGATCGGGACCACCCTCATGGGGATCATCGGAGGGGTCTCGCTATCAGCCATCATGCGAATCGCCGGGTTTCCCGAGATCTACGGGGTCGGCGAGGAAGAGTTCTCCCTGGTTTGGGCCGCGGCCGGGGGCCTCGTCCTCGGCTTCGTAGTCGGTCGCTCCAACGCCTGACGTCACTCTCCCTCGCCGCGGCCGTGCTGGTGGGCTGCACGACGTCTGATTCAGTCCCATCCACGACGAACCCCACGAACACGTCGGCCGCGTCGACCGCGACCACGAGCGCTGATCCCACCCCGAGCACGAGCTCATCCACCACGACGACCACACTGCCGCCGACGACCACGACCACACCCACGTTCGACCCCAGCATCCAGGATGTGGACGCCGAGCGTCTCGCCCATAGCTACACGCCGGATTGCCCGGTGGGACCCGATGATGTGGTCTTCATCTCACTCAGACACTGGGGATTGGACGGCGCGGTGCACACAGGGGCGATCGTCGTGGCTCGAGCCGAGGGTGAGAACGTCGTGGCCATCTTTCGACGTCTCTTCGAGATCCGGTATCCCATCGAGAGCGTCGTCCCCATTGGCGACCTCCCTGAAGGCGTCGAGGATGATGACCCCGCCTACAACAACACATCGGGGCTGCATTGCCGCCGGGCAATGGGTTCCACCCGGTGGTCGGAACACTCACGCGGCCTGGCCATCGACATCAACCCGCTTCAGAACCCATTCGTCACCCCGAACATCCTGTGGCCTCAAGACTCCGATAAGTACCTGGACCGGACGCTCGAAGAGCCGGGGATGATCGAGGCCGACGACGAGGTGGTCCGGGCCTTCGAGGGCTACGGCTGGCTATGGGGCGGCTACTGGTCCTCGATCAAGGACTACCAACACTTCTCCACCACGGGCCGGTGACCGCCCCGTCGGGGCTCGCGTGTCAGCTGGGGCTCAGCTCCAGCCTGAACCCAGCGAGTAGGTTTCGTGGTTGTCCCTCTTCGGAAGCGAGGAGTCATGGAACAAGAAAAGAACGTCACACTGTCGATCCATCTCGTCGAAGACGAGACCGAGACCAAGGCGACAGCGGTGCTCGACTTGCGCGGCGAGCACTTCGAGGCCATCGGCAGGGCACGCCGCAATCCGGTCGACCCTTCGAAGCCGGTGATCGGTGAGGAGCTGGCCATAGCCAGGGCATTACGCAAGCTCGAGGATCAGATCACGGAGGCGGCCGAAGAGAAGATCGACCGGTTCCTCGTGGACTGAAGCATCGGGAGTTGGGCTACGCCGAACCCGTTTGGTTCAGGTCTGATGCCTGTTATCCCACCGCCGAGCGAAGCGAGGCTCTAGCCGATGGCGCCGGCGGCCGCCATGTTGAGCTCGATGAGGCGGTTCATCTCGACCGCATACTCCATCGGGAGCTCCTTGATGATCGGCTCGATGAAACCGGCAACGATCATCGACGTGGCCTGATCCTCGGTGAGGCCACGGGACATCAAGTAGAACAGCTGATCCTCACCGACCTTCGAGACGGTCGCCTCGTGGCCGATCTCGGCGTCGTTCTCCTCGATCTCCATGTACGGATAGGTGTCGGAGCGACTGTCCTCGTCGAGAATCAGGGCGTCGCAGCGGACGAAGCTCTTGGCGTTCTCGGCACCCGGCTCGACACGAACGAGCCCGCGATAGCCGGACCGACCGCCACCCTTCGCGATCGACTTGGAGACGATGGTCGAAGTGGTGTCGGGTGCGGCGTGGACCATCTTGGCCCCGGCATCCTGATGCTGTCCCTCACCGGCGAAAGCAATCGACAGGACCTCACCATGGGCTCCAGGCTCCATGAGCCAGACTGCCGGGTATTTCATGGTGAGCCTCGAGCCGAGGTTTCCGTCGACCCACTCCATGGTGGCGTTGCGATAAGCCGCGGCACGCTTGGTCACGAGGTTGAACACGTTGTTCGACCAGTTCTGGATCGTGGTGTAGCGGCAGCGGCCACCTTCCTTGACGATGATCTCCACCACAGCCGAGTGCAGCGAGTCGGTGGTGTAGGTGGGAGCCGAGCAACCCTCGACGTAGTGCACGTAGGCGCCTTCGTCGACGATGATCAGTGTCCGCTCGAACTGACCCATGTTCTCGGAGTTGATGCGGAAGTAGGCCTGGAGGGGCTGGTCCACGTGCACGCCCGGCGGCACGTAGATGAACGACCCGCCAGACCAGACCGCCGAGTTGAGGGCGGCGAACTTGTTGTCGTTGGGTGGGATCACCGTCCCGAAGTGCTCCTTGACGATCTCCGGGTATTCACGCACGGCCGTGTCCATGTCGGTGAAAAGGACGCCGAGCTTCTCGAGATCCTCGCGGTTGCGGTGGTAGACGACCTCCGACTCGTACTGAGCGGTCACTCCGGCCAGATATTTGCGCTCGGCCTCGGGGATACCGAGCTTCTCGTAGGTCTCCTTGATGGACTCAGGGACCATGTCCCAGTCCTTCTGCTGCTCGCCTTCCGGCTTGACGTAGTAATAGATGTCGTCGAAGTCGATGGTGTCCAGCGCGCCACCACCACCCCACTGCGGGATGGGCTTGCGCAGGAACCGCTTGTAGGCCTTGAGACGGAAGTCGAGCATCCACTCGGGCTCACGCTTCATGGCGGACATGTCACGAATGACATCCTCGTCGAGGCCCTTGCGGGGCTCGAACGCAAGCTCCACCTCGTCTCTCCAGCCGAGCTGGTAGCCCCCCAAATCGATATCAACTGTGGCCACTTGCAATCACCTCAAAAGAGTGTCTTCAGTTCTATTCAACAAGCCATACGGCTAGTGAATTTCCACTATCTAGATAGGGAATATTCTAGGGCAGGAGACGGCCACCGTAAAAGTGACGCTCGGATGATCCCGCCAGATCACTACTTTGGCAGATATGCCGATGATCGTCGTCGGAGCCGACACTGGGCCGGGTGCCGCCCTTCTCGAGACGTTGCATGCGCCTGCCCGTGAGATCAGGGTCTTCGTGACCGACGAAGCACGGGGCCTCGAGCTCAAGGGCAGAGGATTCAAGGTCGCAACCGGGGATGTCTCGGACGAGAGTCATGTGGAGGCTGCAGCCACCCGGTGTTTCTCGGCCGTTCTCATCACCGAGGCTGCGCACGACGGCCGGGAGAGGTCCTTCGCTGACACCCCGGACGAGGTGCTCGAGGGGTGGGCCAAAGCCGTCTCCAACTCCAAGGTGAAAAGGGTCATCTGGGTGACCGGCGACGCCCATCCAGATACGGGCGTCGACGAGGTCGCCGTGGTCGATCCGCAAGATCCGTCCTTCGTGACGACCGTTATCGAACTGGACGAAGCAGCTTCTCTCTGAAGCAGAAGAGGCACGCCTCCTGGCCCGGTACACGTTGGCACGTCATTCGACCGGATAGGTCGAGGTGTCGTGCGTCAGCAACATCTCCAGGTACTGCTGGTTGGCCAGCTCGCGTTCGAAGGAATCCCTCAGTATCGAATAGGGATTGATGGCATACCCATCACGATGGAGCTCGAAATGGGTGTGTGGTGCAGTCCCCTCTGCGTTGCCGGAATCGCCGACCCAGCCGATGAGCTGACCGGCCTTCACGGCTGTGCCCTCCTCGATGCCAGGGGCGACCGTGAGGGACCATGGTGCGTCCCCGTCGTCAGTTCCGGGATTGTCGTTGTTGAGATGGAGGTAGTAGCTCTCCCAACCACCACCATGATCGACCTTGAGGTTGCGACCCGAGAGCCGGTTGATACCGACGTGGAAGACGATTCCGTCAGCCACCGCATAGACCTCTGTCAAACGTGGCGCCATCAGATCGTTTCCCTTGTGACGGCGTCCCCCGGAGCGGTAGTCACCGTATGAGGAGGAGAAGTAGGTCTTCGAGATCTCTTGGGGAAACACGACCTCGAAGGGAGGTTCGGTTGCAGCTCTCGCGGTGAGAGCCGGAGTTGCGACGCCGACACCGGCTACGACGGCGACGACGAGAACGAACACGCGTTTGAGGACTCGGGAATGCAAAGAGAACTCCTCTGTCTGGTTGGGAGCGGGGCGAGCCTGGCTGCTGCCCCTCTTGTAAGCGACCCGGGGAGGTTACGAGAGCGTTCGCGCTAAGCAAACACAGAGTCGCAATGGGAAAGCTGCTATTGCGGTTGCGGACGAGTCCGAACCGTGAAACGGATTCGTGAGACCGGCTGGTCGTCCACCGAGATGACAAAGGAGTAGGCGCCTTCACGATCGAACCGGAGATTGTTGAAGGTGAATGAGCGAATCAGGCCGAAGTCGGTGGCGCCTGGCGGGTGCGGGGCATTCGAGGGAAGCTTGATGTCATGCGCGAGGGGACGAGGCAGCAGGGCCTTGCCGTCCGCGTCTTGGAGCTCCACGGAGAGATTGAGGGAGTCCGATTGCCACGAGACTGGTACTCGAAGGCGGAGGCCGATTGCGAGGCTCGGGTGTCGCGCCGGGAGACGGGGTACCCAGAGTGTGTCCCATCCCCCGCCGAGGACAAACAGCTTGCCGCGGACCGCTTGCACCGAGTCGGCGAGAAGGGCTACGTCGACACTGGGCCCGAGACCGTCGGGAGGGGAGTCCAACACCACACCGACACTAGACCCTGGCCGATTCATCTCTCCCCCGGACCGTCGGTATCGTCTCGAGCGGAGGAACATGACACAACCAGAGAACATCGCCCCGGCCGAGGGCAAGCTCGGCATCCTCACCCCCGGAATGGGAGCGGTCGCGACCACGTTCGTCGCGGGCGTCCTCGCTGCTCGCAAAGGTTTTGCGCACCCCACGGGGTCGCTCACTCAGCTGGCCCACATTCGTCTCGGCAAGAGAGACGAGGACCGCAACCCATTGATCAAGGACTTCGTCCCCCTGGCCGGTCTGGACGATCTCGAGTTCGGCGGATGGGACCCCTACTCGGACGACGCTTACGCCGCCGCCATGAAGGCGGGTGTGCTCGAACCGCGCCACATCGAAGGCATCGGTGAGGAGCTCAGGGCGATAAGGCCAATGTCTGCCGTCTTTTCCCCCCGGTGGGTGAAGAACCTCCCGAACACGGATCACGTGAAGGCCGACTCGAGTCACATGGATCAGGCCGAGGCCCTGATGGAGGACATCGATCGTTTCCGGGCCGAGAAGAAAGTCGACCGTGTCGTGGCCGTTTGGTGTGGCTCAACCGAGGCTTATGAAGAGCCCGGCGACGTCCACATGGACCTGGACACCTTCGAACAGGGCCTCAAAGACAACGACGAGACGATCACTCCATCCCAGGTCTACGCGTATGCGTGTCTGAAGATGGGCGTACCGTTCGCCAATGGCGCACCGAACCTGACCGTTGACATACCTGCCATGGTCGAGCTCGCCTCGCGGGAGAGCGTTCCCATCGCCGGCAAGGACTTCAAGACGGGCCAGACGCTCATGAAGACGATGATCGCCCCCGGCCTCAAGTCACGGATGCTCGGAATCAAAGGCTGGTTCTCGACGAACATCCTGGGCAACCGTGACGGCGAGGTCCTGGACGACCCGGAGAGCTTCCGCTCGAAAGAGGTCTCCAAGCTGGGAGTGCTCGAGCACATCCTCCAGCCCGACGTCTACCCCGACCTGTACGGCGACATCTACCACAAGGTGAGGATCAATTACTACCCGCCGAAGGGCGACGACAAAGAGGGGTGGGATCACATCGACATTTTCGGGTGGCTTGGGTATCCCATGCAGATCAAGGTCGACTTCCTGTGCAAGGACTCGATCCTCGCCGCACC
>DASUUP010000057.1:0-5246 GCA_036373995.1 Acidimicrobiia bacterium | reverse complement strand
CACAGAGATCGACTCGCTCGATCGTCTGATCGTCCTCACCGATCTGACCCATACCCAGATCGGCCTCCTGCGCGCTTATCGGATGTACCGACGCCGTGTCGGATCTGGTTTCACCGAGCGTTACACCAACGACACCCTGGTGGCACACCCCCGCATCTCCCAACTACTCGTCGAGCTCTTCGAGAGGAGATTCGACCCATCGGCGGTTGGACACGGCTGGGAGGAGGTCGAAGCCGAGATCCTCAATCTCTTAGACGAGGTCAGCTCCCTCGAGGAGGACCGGATCCTGCGCGGCTTTCTCGAAATGATCCTGGCGACGGTGCGTACCAACGCGTACAAGCCGGAACGTGACTCGCTCAGCCTCAAGCTCTGGTCGCCGGCAGTACCCGGTATGCCCGACCCCAAGCCCCTGTTCGAGATCTTCGTCTGGGCACCACACGTCGAAGGGATTCACCTTCGCGGGGGCAAGGTTGCTCGTGGCGGGATCAGGTGGTCCGACCGGCGCGAGGACTATCGGGCCGAGGTGTTGGGTCTGATGAAGGCGCAAATGACCAAGAACGCCCTCATCGTCCCCACCGGGGCCAAGGGTGGATTCGTGCTGCGAAAGTCAACCCACGGTGTCGACGTGGGAGAGGCGGTGCGGGCCGGATACCAAACATTCATCCGCGGCTTGCTCGATGTCACCGACAACTTGGTCGCCGGCGAAGTGGTGGGGCCTCCCCATGTCCGCCGCCACGACGATGCTGACCCCTACCTGGTTGTTGCCGCAGACCGGGGCACGGCCGCATTCTCCGACACGGCCAACCAAATCGCAGCCTCCTACGGCTTCTGGTTACGAGACGCCTTCGCCTCCGGCGGTTCACAGGGATACGACCACAAAGAACTGGCGATCACCGCCCGCGGCGCCTGGGAGTCGGTGAGGCGCCACTTCGCCGACATGTCGATCGACGTCGACTCCGAGGAGATCTCGGTGGTTGGCATCGGCGACATGTCAGGCGACGTCTTCGGCAACGGGATGCTGCAGTCGCCACATCTCCGTCTCATCGCCGCCTTCGATCACCGTGATGTCTTCGTCGACCCGGACCCCACCACCGCTGCCGCCTTCGCCGAGAGACAGCGTCTCTTCTCGGTCCCGGGCTCGAGCTGGCAGAACTACGACCGATCGCTCATCTCGCCTGGCGGCGGTGTCTGGAGCCGTAAGGAGAAGCGAATCGACCTCAGCGACCAGATGAGATCGATCCTGGGCACTCGAGCCACGTCTCTCACACCCGACGATCTGATCAGCGTCATTTTGAAGGCGCCCGTCGACCTCTTGTGGAACGGTGGCATCGGCACCTACGTGAAAGCCAGAGCCGAGTCCCATTCCGATTGTCACGACCGCAGCAACGACTCCGTCCGGGTCGACGCCGCCGAGCTTCGCTGCTCGGTGGTCGGGGAAGGAGGGAATCTCGGTTTCACCCAACATGGTCGCATCGAATACGCGCTCGGTGGCGGGCGTATCAACACCGATTTCATTGACAATTCCGGTGGGGTCGACTGCTCCGATCGCGAAGTGAATCTGAAGATCTTGCTCAGCATGGCTGAGGAGGCGGGCGAGCTCGACCCGGGCGAGCGGGCTGCCCTCGTGTTGGACAGCACGTCGGACGTCGTCGCCAGAGTCCTCGAGGACAACCACGACCAGGCCCTGGTCCTGTCACAGGACGAGGAGTGGTCGATGACCAATCTCGACGTCTACGAGCACCTGATGAGCAGCCTCGAGGCCCACGAGTTGCTCGATCGCGGTCACGAGTCGCTCCCCGGGTCTGACGAGATGGTGGCCCGGGGGCGTGATGGCCGTGGGTTGACCCGGCCGGAGTTAGCCGTCCTCCTCGCCTATGCCAAGGAGGACCTCAAGAATGCACTGATCGATTCCGACGCCCTCGAGGATCCTGTTCTCAAAGACGAGTTGACGGCGTACTTCCCTGATGGCGTGGCGCAGCGATTCGCTCATCTCATCTGGGAGCATCCACTGAGACGCGAGATCCTGGCCACGGTGCTGGCCGGCCGGGTACTCAACGGCCAGGGAGTCACGTTCGTGAACCGGCTGGTGATGGAGACCGGCTCCACTCGCCCGCGGGTGACGGCGGCATACCGTGCGGCTCGGAGGCTCATCGGCGCCGATGTGCGCTCATCGACCGTCGAGGGATTGGATCCCACGCTCGATCCCGCGTTGCGACGGCAGATGCTCGAGGCGATCGATTGGCTCGTCGAGTCGGTGACGAGGTGGTACCTGACCGGGTCCCGGCCGATACCGACCGTGGAACAAATCGAAGCGGACCGCTTGGCTCTCGCCGAGCTCGAGTCGTTCCTCGCCGACCCACAGTGGCACGATTGGATCGAGGACACGGGTGAGGTGGAGTCGCTCACCGAGGCGGGCATCAGCGCCGCGTTGGCCCGGCGTCACGTGCATCACGACGAGCTGGTCCACGCCCCCGACATCATCGAACTGGCGAGGACCCGGGAGCGAAGCGTGCCCGAGGTGGCGAAGCTGTTCATGCTCATCGGGAGGAGCTATCGACTCGACTGGCTGGAGCGTCAACTAAGCGAGATCGTCGCCTCGTCCCGGTGGCACAAGTGGGCAGTGCGGACGATCCAACACGACCTCATCGAGCTGCGTCGGGAGCTGGCCGAGAAGATCCTCGACTCGGGGGAGGGTCTAACCGCTGAAGAGGCGCTGGAGATCTATCGGTTGGAGCGCCAAGAGCGCCACACCCGTCTCGATGAGTTCATGCAGTCGGTAGCAAAGGAGGAAACGACGAGCCTCGACCCGCTCCTGGTCGCCGCCAGGCAGATCCGAGAGCTCGGCGGCTGACCCGGGTACCGGGGCGGCGTCGAGGGCGAGCCGACCCTGCTATGCCGGCTCGAACCCTGCGGTGAAATGACGAAGCCAAGGAGCCTGGCGGACGATCCGGTAGCCGGAGATCTCCGACGCTCGGGCCGCCGTGTCGATGACGACCTCGGAGACGTAGTCGATGTGGCTCTGGGTGTAGGTCCGTCGGGGAATGGCAAGGCGGACCAGCTCCATCTGCGCCGGAATCTCGCTGCCATCCGGTTGCGGGCGACCGAACATCACCGATCCGATCTCGACCCCGCGGACTCCTCCCGTCCGGTAGATCTCGACCGCCAGCGCCTGAGCCGGATACTGACTGGGTGGCACATGGGAGAGCAGGCGTTTGGCGTCGATGTAGACGGCGTGGCCTCCGGGCGGCTGGACGATCGGCACACCGGCCGACGCCATCTTCTCGGCGAGGTACTCCGTCGAACGGATCCGGTAGCGGAGATAAGGCTCCGCTACCACTTCTTCGAGGCCCCGGGCGATCGCCTCGAGGTCGTAGCCGGCCAGACCGCCATAGGTGGGAAAACCCTCGGTGAGGATGAGCAGGTTGCGACATCGCTCCGCCAGCTCCGGGTCGCGCATCGCCAGGAACCCGCCGATGTTGGCCAGCCCGTCCTTCTTGGCCGAGAAGGTGCAGCCGTCGGCGAGGGAAAACATCTCGCGGGCGATCGCTGCCGGTGTCGTCGACTCATAGCCGGGCTCGCGCATCCTCACGAACCATGCGTTCTCCGCGAACCGGCATGCGTCGAGGAAGAACGGGACGCCCTCTTCCCGGCACAGCGACGACACCGCCCGCAGGTTGGCCATCGAGACGGGCTGGCCTCCACCTGAGTTGTTGGTGACCGTGACCATCACCAGGGGGACTTCGACGTCGGGGTCGTCGAGAACGGCCCTGAGACGCTCCAGATCCATGTTGCCTTTGAACGGGTGGGCGGTCTGCGAGTCCAGCCCTTCCGGGATCACCAGGTCGAGCGGCTCTCCACCCTGGTATTCGACGTTGGCGCGGGTGGTGTCGAAATGTGTGTTGTTGGGAACGACCGCACCGGGAGCCACGGTCTCGGTGAACAGTATCCTCTCTGCGGCGCGTCCCTGGTGAGTTGGGATCACCTCGGGCATCCCGGTCAGCCTCTCCACTGCATCCTTGAACCTGAAGAAGGACCTCGATCCGGCGTAAGACTCGTCGCCCATCATCATTCCCGCCCACTGACGTGATGACATGGAGCCGGTGCCCGAGTCGGTGAGAAGGTCGATGGTCACTTCATCGGCTCGGAGGCCAAACAGGTTGTAGTGGACTCGACGTAGAGCTTCCTCTCGCTCAGCGACATCCGTGAGCGCGATGTCTTCGACGCTGTGGATCCGAAACGGTTCGATGATGGTTTGGAATCGGTCGGTCAACCCGGTCACCTCCTGGTGAACAAGGATTCCAAGATTGGACCCGAGACAACAGGGTCGTAGGTCCCACAGTTTCCGGGTCTGACAACACCGAGGCGACGCCTGATCCGGTGATCGAGGACGTCAGGTCGTCGGGTTCAAACCTCGATCACCGGGTCGTCGTACATCGGGTGGGTGGCCGGGTCGAGGACCCGGACGACGCCACGACCGTATGCACCCAGAGCCTCACCGATACCGCCGTACATCGTCGGATACGCATAGATCAGGCCGACGAGTGCGTCGAGTGGTGTCCTCTGTGCCACGGCCAGATGGAGAAAGCCGAGGATCTCACCCGCGTTGGGCCCGACGACGGTGGCGCCCACCAGTCTGTTCTCGCCCACGTCGGCGACGAGCTTGATGAGCCCGGTGTTGCCGATGCGGTGCAGCCATCCCCGGAAAGTCGACTCCAGGGGCTTCGTGGTCACCGCCAGCGGGCGGTCCTGTTGACGAGCTTGATCCTCGGTGAGCCCGACCGAGCCCACTTCGGGGTCGGTGAAGGTGACTACGGGCATGCTGGTGTAGTCGGCCGGATCGGGATCGGCTCCCAGGATGTCTTCTATGGCGATCCGACCTTGATAGAGCGCCTTCTGGGTGAGCAGCGGAGGACCGGTGACGTCGCCGATGGCCCACATCCCCTCGGCGGCCCTCATACGCCCGTCGACCTGGACGAAGCCGCTTTCGACGACGGCGCCGGCATTCTCCAGTCCGAGCGACCCTGCCGAGCCTCGCCGCCCCACGGCCACCAGAAGACGGTCTGCGGTGATGGCGCTGTCATCGGAAAGAGTCAGCTCGACTCCTTCCTCGTCACCGCTCACCGCCTCGACTCTGGTGCCGGTGAGGATCCCGACACCCTCTTCCTCCATAGCCAGATGAACGATTCGGGACGCTTCGGGCTCGGCGGCGGCCAGTACGCGTTCGGAACCCTCCACGATGGTGACGC
>DASUUP010000056.1:0-4898 GCA_036373995.1 Acidimicrobiia bacterium | reverse complement strand
GTGCTCGACATCGTCCCTCATCCCGACGCGGACAGAATCCGCGTATGTCAGGTCGACAGCGGCGAAGGCCCAACCCAGATCATTTGCGGCGCCTGGAACTTCGAGACGGGCGCAACCGTGGCCGTAGCCCGACCGGGTGCGGTTCTGCCTGGCGACTTCGAGATCGGACAGCGGACGATTCGGGGAGTCGAGTCGAACGGGATGATCTGCTCGGAGAAAGAGTTGGGCCTGGGGGATGACCACGCCGGCATCATCGTGTTGGACGGCGACCCGGGCATCGGGATCGAATTCGCCGAACTGGTGGAACTGCCCGACGTCGTCTTCGACCTCGACGTCGCGACCAGCCGCCCGGATGCCCTCTCCCTGGTGGGAATCGCCCGCGACCTGGCCGCATGGTTCGAGGTCGAATACCACGTGCCCCCGGTGGAGATGCCCACAGTCCCGGGAGCTACGAAGATCAGCGTCGAAATCGCCGATCCGACGGGATGTCGCCGATTCACCGCCAGGGAGATCCGGGATGTGACCGTCGGCAAGTCGCCATTGCGGGTCCGTCATCGTCTACACAAGGTGGGGACCCGTTCGGTATCCGATGTGGTCGACGTCACCAACTACGTCATGTACGAACTGGGTCATCCTCTCCACGCCTTCGACGCCGATTCCATCGTGGGTGACCAGCTGGTCGTCAAACGCGCCGAGAAGGGTGAGAAACTGGAAACGCTGGATCACGTCAATCGGGCCCTCTCCACCGACGATTTGATCATCTACGACGAAGCCGGTCCCACTTCGATGTCGGGAACCATGGGCGGCGCCCGCAGCGAGGTGTCGCCAGCGACGACCCGTGTCCTCATGGAGGCGGCGTCCTGGGATCCGCCCACGATCATGCACATGTGGCGGCGCCACGATCTCCGCTCGGAGGCGGCCACTCGCTTCGAACGCGGCGTCGATCCGAACCTCGCCGACATCGCCAACCAACGAGCGAGTGCCATGGTCCAGGCGATTTGTGGGGGCGAGATCCTGGAAGGGGCTGTCGACGAGGTAGCCGTGCAAATCGACCCCTGGACCGTGGACCTCCCTGTCGGCGAGCCCGGGCGCCTGCTGGGGCCGGGATTCGAGGCTCCCTATGTGAAGGACATCCTGGAGCGTCTCGGGATGACCGTGGAAGATGGTGATCCGCTCATCGTGACGGTGCCGACATATCGGCCCGACCTCACCCGACCTGCCGACCTCGTCGAGGAGATCGCTCGAATCCACGGCTTCGACAAATTCGACGCGACCCTTCCCACCGGCCCGGCCGGAGGGCTCACCGAGGAGCAGCGCCGCCAGCGAAAACTGCAAACGGCTTTGACCTCCGCCGGGCTGGACCAGGCCATAAACCTGCCCTTCGTCAGCGTCGGCGAACTGAACGGGCTCGGCTTCGACACTGATGGCTCAGATCTGCTCACGGTCAAGAACCCACTCCGCGAGGAGGAGAGCAAACTGAGACCATCCCTCCTGCCTGGGCTGTTGAACGACCTTCGATACAACCGGTCCCATGGCAACACTTCGGTCGGGCTCTTCGAAGTCGGGAAGGTCTTCTTCTCCGACCCCGAGCCAGGCGACCCGCGTCTGCCCCATGAGCGCGATCGTCTGGCATGGGCCGTCACGGGGGAGGTCGGGCTCCGCAGCCTCAGCGGCCCGGCGTGGACTGCCGACGCATCCTTCTCACTGGCTGTCTGGAGACACGTCGCCGACTCGCTGAGCATCGAGGCAGAGATCACCCAAACGACTCACGAGGGGTTTCACCCCGGCCGCACGGCCGCGATCACCCTCGCCGGGGACGTGATCGGCCACGTCGGGGAGCTGGCCCCGGGGGCGGCACGCGCTTTCGAGATCGAGTCGAGAGTCGCGGTGGCCGAACTCGATCTGGATCCGCTCCTGGCGTCAGTGCCGGCCCGTCTGGCCCAAACCCCGTCGGTGTTCCCTCACGTCGACTTCGACCTCAGTTTTCTCGTTTCCGCAGACATGCCTTCGGCGGAGCTGGTCTCGGCGACGTCGCTCGCCACGGACGGATTGGTGGAATCGGCCCGCGTGTTCGACGAGTTCCAGGATGTCTCTCTCGGCGCCGGCAGGAAGGCATTGGCGATCGCCTATCGCCTGCGAGCTCCGGATCGCACCCTCGAACAGAAAGAGATCGGGGCGATCCGCCAGAAGATGATCGACGCTGCCGAGGAAATCGGTGCTCGGCTCAGGGGAGCTGAGTGACGAGGACCAGCGGGCTCGACTCGATACTGGCGGGTCCGCCAGAAGAGGCCGCGCCACGTCTACTCGGATCACACCTCGTCTCCAGGGTGGGCGGAGACGAAGTCGTGGTGCGGCTCACCGAGGTCGAGGCCTACAAGGGCTCGGACGATCCGGCCTCACACGCCTTTCGTGGTGAGACGGGGCGGAACACGTCTATGTTCCAAGAGCCTGGCACTCTCTATGTCTACAGGTCGTACGGGATTCACAACTGTGCCAACGCGGCTGCCGGCCCCAAGGGTGTGGGATGGGGGATCCTGATCAGAGCCGGTCATGTGATCGACGGCAGTGGGGTGGCTGCCCGGCGGCGCGGCAGGAGGACCGAGCTCGCCGACGGACCGGGCAAGCTCTGCCAGGCATTGGGGATCACACTCGACCTGAACGGGACAAACCTGTTGGATCCGTCTTCTGTCGTCCATCTCGAGCCAGGGAGCCCACCGGAGTACGTCATGGCCACTCCCCGGGTCGGGATCTCCAAGGCGAGAGACCTCCCCTGGCGTTTCGTCGCCGCCTCCCAACTGTCGACCTGACGCCCGATCGGTTTACCCTCCCGACGTGTCTTCTGCAGCCTTAGAGAGGATTCTGCGGCACACCGACCAGGTGGTGCCGGAGAAGGAGCTGGAAACGAAGCTCGCCCTCGATCGCCCGCTGCGGGTCAAGCTCGGTCTCGATCCCACTGCCCCCTCGGTGACCCTGGGGTGGGCCGTCGTCCTGCGAAAGCTCAGGGAGTTCCAGGAGTTGGGGCACACCGCGGTCCTCATCGTGGGTGACTTCACGGCTCAGGTGGGCGATCCGTCCGAGCGTGCCGAGACTCGGCGCCGACTCAGCGCCGCAGAAGTCAATGACTATGCCGAGAACCTGTTGACCCAATTCGGGAAGGTGTTGTTGGATGACAACCTCGAGATACGACGCAATTCCGAATGGCTCGGCTCGATGTCCATGCCCGACGTCCTCGAGCTGACCTCTGCCGCCACCGTCGCCCAGATGATGGAACGCGCCGACTTTGCCAAGCGATACGACGATGGCACACCGATCTCCGTGATGGAGTTCATGTACCCGTTGCTTCAGGGTTACGACTCGGTCGCGGTGAAAGCCGATGTCGAGCTCGGAGGCAGCGATCAGCTGTGGAACCTGATGATGGGCCGCGTGGTTCAGGAGCGGTACGGCATGGAACCTCAGGTGGCTCTGACCATGCCCATCCTGGTTGGTCTCGACGGGTCCCGGCGCATGGGTCAATCGCTTGGTAACTACATCGGCGTCGATGAGTCACCATCGGAGATGTTCGGTAAGACCATGAGCACCCCAGATGAGCTGATGGGGCAGTGGTTTCGCCTGGCCGCCAACTTCGACGACGACGCGGTGACACGGATCGAACAGGCGCTCGCCTCCGAGGAGCTCCATCCCAATGAGGCGAAGCGGCATCTGGCCCGCTCAGTCGTCACCCTCTACTGGGGTGAGAACGAGGCCAAGAGCGCCGAGGCAGAATTCGACAGGGTGTTCCGGCACCGCGGTGTCCCCGACGAGATGGACGAGCTCGGTCTTCCTTCCGACGACCCTGTCCATCTGCCTTCCCTGATCCGGGACGCATTTGGTTTGTCGGGCAGCGAAGCGAGACGCATGATAGAACAGGGCGCCGTTCGACTCGACGACGAGCAGGTTTCCGCTCAGGAGCTGGCACGGTCTGACCTCGTCCACAGGGTTTTGCGTGTGGGGAAACGGCGATTCGTCCGCCTGACCGGATGACCTGATCGCCGAAACTTGGATTGGACGCGAGCTTGTTCTATACTTCACAAGGCACGGGCAAACGCTCGTGCATCCGCTAGACGGCGGAGCCCCCTGTTTCGGGCTGCGTCGGTTTGTTTCTGCGCCACGGTCGCGGTATCATCGCCGACCGGCCTGATTCAGAAAGAGATCAGATCGCGGAGCACGCGTTGCTCTAAAGGGCTAGCGCGAGAGGTGTTTCCGAGAGGAAACTTCATTCTCTCCGAAGAGAGACCGGCTCCTTGACAACTGAACAATGTGCCAAACGAAATCTCTCCAGCTCGTCTGGAGAGACAGCCAGCAGTGCTGCGTCTCCCCGTAAGGGTGGGGACTCAGCACATGCGATGTGATCGCCTGCTGCTAGCGCAGCAGGTAGTGCAATCACAAAATGAGCAATCAAGCTCGGGGTCTCACGACCCCGGGACCTAACACCAAACCCTTCATTGACAAGATTCGATCCGCTCTCAACGAGCAGGTCAGATGAAAGTACGTTGGAGAGTTTGATCCTGGCTCAGGATGAACGCTGGCGGCGTGCCTAATGCATGCAAGTCGAGCGACGCATTCCCGGTTCGTAAGAACTGGGTCTGACGGAGCGGCGAACGGGTGAGTAACACGTGAGCAACCTGCCCCGAAGACCGGGATAGCCCAGGGAAACCTGGATTAATACCGGATACCCTCTCGAGACCACATGGTCATGGGAGGAAAAGCCTTTGTGCTTCGGGATGGGCTCGCGGCTTATCAGCTAGTTGGTGGGGTAACGGCCTACCAAGGCATCGACGAGTAGCTGGTCTGAGAGGACGATCAGCCACACTGGAACTGAGACACGGTCCAGACTCCTACGGGAGGCAGCAGCAGGGAAT
>DASUUP010000055.1:0-6148 GCA_036373995.1 Acidimicrobiia bacterium | reverse complement strand
CCCCACCACTGCCAACGGGCGCAGGCTCCAAACAACGAAGGAGCACAAAGTGCCCGAGACCTCTGTAAGAGGCGATATCGGCGGCAAAGAGCTCGTGCTGAGCACCGGCAAGATGGCCGGTCAGGCCAACGGCGCCGTCGTGGCCAAGATCGGCGGAACCGAGATGCTGGTCACCGCCACCGCAAACACAAAACCCCGCGAGGGTGTCGACTTCTTTCCCTTGACCGTCGACTTCGAAGAGCGGATGTACTCCGTCGGTCGAATCCCCGGTTCGTTCTTCCGCCGTGAGGGACGGCCTTCCGAACAGGCCATCCTCACCTGCCGTCTCATCGACCGGCCCCTGCGCCCGTCGTTCTCTGATGGCTACCGGAACGAGACTCACATCGTGGTCGTCTCGTTGTCTGTCGACCAGGAGAATCCATTCGACGTCATTGCCCTCAACGGAGCCTCAGCCGCCTTGAGCGTCAGCGGCCTCCCCTTCCAAGGCCCCCTCGGCGGGGTGCGGCTCGCCCTCAAGAAGGGTGAGTGGATTCCGTTCCCGACCGAGGAAGACCTCGACGAGTCCGTGTTCGAACTGGTCGTCGCCGGCCGACGTAACGACAGCGGCGAGATCGACATCGTCATGGTCGAAGCAGGCGCCACCGAGGATGGTGGGCGTCTCGTTGCCGACGGGGACCGCCGCTCCGACGAGGATGCCGTTGCCCAGGGCCTCGAGGAGGCCAAGCAGTACA
The DNA here is from genome assembly GCA_036373995.1 of Acidimicrobiia bacterium. GTDB lineage: Bacteria > Actinomycetota > Acidimicrobiia > Spongiisociales > ZC4RG35 > JANQRA01. The sequence continues at coordinate 5,417 of DASUUP010000055.1, read as the reverse complement.
TCGCACAGCTGATCGATATGCAGAACGAGCTCGTCTCCAAGGTCGCGGTCCCTGACTTCTCATGGGAGCCGGTCGTCGACTACACCGAGGACATCCTCTCCAGGGTCGAGTCGGCTGCAGCGTCTCGCATCAGCTCTGTGCTGGAGATTCCCGGCAAGCACGATCGTCAGGATGCCGAAGCGGAGACACTCGACGCGGTGATTGCCGAGCTCGGCGTCGAAGAAGACGACGTCGAGACCTTGAAGCAGGTCAAGAACGCATTCCGCTCGGTGTTCAAGAAGCAGGCTCGCAAGCGCGTCGTCGATCAGGGTGTCCGCATGGATGGCCGTGGAGCAAGCGACATTCGGCCTCTCAGCATCGAAGTGGGCACCGTCGAGCGCACACACGGCTCGGCGCTGTTCCAGCGTGGCGAGACCCAGGTGCTCAATGTGACCACGCTGGGAATGCTCAAGATGGAGCAGATGCTCGACACACTCGATATCGCCGAGGGCAAGAGATACATGCACCACTACAACTTCCCACCGTTCTCGACGGGTGAAGCCGGGTTCATGAGAGGCCCCAAGCGCCGCGAGATCGGGCATGGGGCGCTGGCCGAGAAGGCTCTCCTGCCCGTTATCCCGACTGCGGACGACTTCCCCTATGCCCTTCGTCTCGTCTCCGAGGTGCTCGCCTCCAACGGCTCCTCCTCGATGGCATCGGTCTGTGGGTCGTCGCTGTCGCTGATGGACGCCGGCGTGCCCGTCAGCGCACCTGTTGCCGGGATCGCCATGGGTCTCATCAACGAAGGTGAGCAGTTCATCACACTCACCGACATTCTCGGAGCCGAAGACGCCCTTGGGGACATGGACTTCAAAGTGGCCGGAACCGCTGAGATGATCACTGCACTGCAGCTCGACACGAAGATCCAAGGCCTGCCTTCGGAGGTGCTTCGCGGCGCCCTCGACCAGGCCCGGGAGGCGCGTTTGTTCATCCTCGATGCCATGTCGGAGATCATCGCCGAGCCGCGTGAGGAGATGAACAAGTGGGCTCCCCGCATCGAGTCGATCGAGATCCCGAAGGACAAGATCGGTGAGGTCATCGGCCCCAAGGGTGCTGTCATTCGCGAGCTCGAGGAAGAGACCGGCGCCAATATCGAGATCGAGGAGGCCGATGGCGTCGGCATCGTTCGCATCGCCTCCAACGACGGCGAGGCCCTGGCCGCGGCCAAGGAGAGGGTGACTCAGATCGCCTTCCCGCCGGAGGCGGAGGTTGGAGAGACCTACGAGGGCAAGGTGGTCAACATCACCAAGTTCGGTGCGTTCGTGAACATCCTCCCCGGACGCGACGGTCTGCTCCACATCTCCAAGCTCGATGGCTCCAAGCGGGTCGAACGCGTGGAGGACTATCTCTCCGAGGGGGACGATCTCAAGGTGAGGGTCCGCGAGATCGACCGAGGCAAAGTCAGTCTCGAGCTCGTCGAAGCGTTGCCGGGGGCGACTCTGCCCAACGGTGACGGCCCATCGGGCGGTGGTAGCGGTGGTGGTGGCGGAGGCCGCGACCGCGGCGACCGTGGCAAGCGAGACAGCCGCGACCGTGGCGGTAAGGGCGCCGACCGCGCCGGCCGGGAAGGTCGACATCAGCGAAGTGGCGGCGATGGCGATGAGACGAAGGGACGGCGCAAGGCCGCCCAGAGCTTTTCGGAGGCGTTCGAGGAGATGGACGACTGAACTTCGGCGAGACTATGTTTCGCTGAGAAGGGGCTGGTGGTTACACCGGCCCCTTCTCTCGTCCTACTTACAATCCACCCGAGTCGGGTCGAGCGACAGGGAGTCTGATTGGCCGTCGAACTTGACGGGAACGTGAGAATGCGCGGTGACACCGGGCCCGGTGTGCGCGTCCACGTGCTGGCCGACGGCAAGAGACTCCGGTTGGTATCGGGCAACGAGCTGGTGGGTGATTGGGTGATCTCCGAGATCGGGATCGTCGTGCTGCAGGATGGCTTCAACGTAAAGGCAGAGGGTGAGGAGTTCGTTCTGCGCACCGAAGATGACGTCGCGCTCGCCGAGGAGATCGGGATCGCAGCAGCCTCACCGCGTCTCGCCCGGCGCCTCGCCGCCCGCCACAACCCCGAGGCTCCCCCCGAGCCGGAAGAACCGGCGCCGATCAGGTCGAACCTGGGAGCCATCGGCTTTGCGGTCGCCGGCGGGCTGATCATCCTCGGGGGAACCTTTCTCAACCTCGGCGACGGTGCTGCCCGCGGCGGGGAGTCCGGCACCGAGTTCTGGATTGCCTTCGTCATCGGAGGCGTCCTGATGATCGCTGCCGCCTTCGTGATGTCCTTGGGCACCCGTTTCGCCACAACGGCCGCCACGGTCCTCCTGCTGGCGACGATCATCGCCTTTGGCTTCCTGGTGAGTGGTGTGACAGCCGACGCGAGCGACCTGACCGCGTATGGGTTCATTGCCGGTGGGCTCGTTGTCGGCGTGGCGGTGCTGTTCAGTGGGAGCCTGCATCAGTCGGAGTGACGGTTAGCGTGGCGTGATGCCAGAGCTTCCCGACATCGTGGTCTATCTGGAGGCTCTGGAGAGTCGTGTCATGGGTCATACCGTCACCGGTGTTCGCGTCGCATCGCCGGCGGTCTTGCGCACCTACGATCCGCCATACGACGCACCCGTGGGGAAGAAGGTCGAGTCTCTGCACCGGGTGGGCAAGCGCGTGGTAATCGGTTTGGAGGCGGAGCTGTACCTGGTCATCCACTTGATGGTGGCCGGGCGACTGCGATGGGACGAAGCCGGGAAGGCCATACCCAGAAAGGTCGGTCTCGCCGCGATCGACTTCGATAACGGCTCACTCATCCTCACCGAACAAGGGACCAAGAAACGTGCCGGGATCTGGCTCATGGCCTCTTGGGAAGATGTGATGGCGCTCGACCGGGGAGGCGTCGAGCCGCTCGAGGTGACCCGGCCGGAGTTCGGCGAAGCCCTACGTGCCGAGAACCGGACGCTCAAGAGAGCCCTGACCGACCCCCGCATCTTCTCGGGCATCGGCAATGCCTACTCCGACGAGATCCTCTGGGCGGCGAAGCTGTCACCTGTGAAACGGACCGGCCAACTGACCGACAATGAGGTAGCACGACTCCACGATGCCGTCGTCAGCTCTCTGGAGGAATGGACTCAACGACTCCGGGATGACATCGGCGATGGCTGGCCGGCGAAGGTGACGGCCTTTCGAGGCGACATGGCAGTGCACGGCAAGTTCGGTGAGCCGTGCCCGAGATGTGGCTCCAAGGTGCAGCGGATCGTCTACTCGTCGAACGAGACCAATTACTGCGCCACATGCCAGACCGAAGGCAAGCTGCTCGCCGACCGCTCGTTGTCCCGGCTGCTCAAGGACGACTGGCCCAAGACTCTCGAAGAGCTCGAGGGGTAGCCGGGTCCTCAGAGCTTGATCTGGCGGGCACCCAAGAACGCCATCACCGATGCGGCGTATGTGGCGAGACCGCCGAGGATGTCGCCAATGTTGTCCAGCACGCCGAACCGAAGATCGTAGATCAGATTGAAGACTCCAAACAGAGCCAATCCGTAGCCGATCACCTTCATCGTCACGGGCAAAGAGTGAAACCGTTCCACTTTGGCTCGGTCGAGACGTGGGAGCGCGGCCGCAGCGACGGCGAGCGCCAACATCGTCCAATCGATTCCGTATTCGTCCGCGATGACTGCGAATATCACCCAAACCGCGACGATCAGCAGTCCGGCGAAGGCGACGAGACCCTCGCCACTGGTGAATTCACCTGCCCCGGCGAGCACGGTCTCGGGACGATGCTCCTCGACCTCCTCGTCCATGGGTGGCGGTTCGGCGGGTGGCTCCATTGGGTCCCGGGGGTACTCGTCGGTCATTTCATCTCCTTTACAAGGACTTCCGACCGGGCGACTCTATCCGGATCGCGCCGTGCTCGTCGGTTTTGCCAGGTTGGCGACGCCTCTGCGCTCCATATTGCCCCAGGTTCTCGTGGCGCGCCCCCCGAATAGCGCCCTGATTCGCCACGCCACTGTCATCTGACGCGGGCCGAGGTTCTCGATGAACGCCATCGCCACCAGCCGGGAAGTGTCTGCCGGGCTGTTGAAATAGCCATACGACTCATCCAACAGCAAGGCAGTCAGGGAGTTGGCCAAACCGGCACCGAAGGCGAGCACGAGCATCCAAGCCAATGAGGTCGTGCCCAGCGCCCCGATCAGCCAGGCGATCGGGACCACGAACCAACCGATGAGCTCGATGATCGGCGCCAGGTACTCGAAGAGGAGGAACCCGCCCCAGGTCACCATCCCCAACTTTCCGTAGCGCGGGTTGAAGGCCATGCCCCTGAAGTCGCTGATGGCAGACATCAGGCCGCGATGCCATCTGATCCGCTGTCGCCTCAGCACCCGAAGGGTGTTTGGGACCTCAGTCCAAACGACTGCCGAAGGCTCGTACACGATCCGGTACTCGTCGCCGCGGTCCCGGAGGAGCCTGTGCACCCTCATGGTGAGATCGAGATCCTCTCCCATGTGACCGCGAGCGAAACCGCCGACGTCGACCAGGGTCGATCGCCTCCAGATCCCGAACGCCCCCGAAACGAGCGGTAGGGCATTGAGTCGGGACCACGCCGGACGACTGGCCAGGAAGGTACGGACATACTCGAGAACCTGCATCCTGGGCACCAAACGCGTGGGAACGCTTGCTGAGATGATGTGTCCCAACTCGAGTCGGCTTCCGTTCAGCGGCCGCACGTTGCCCCCGACACCAACGGTGCGCTCCCGGTCGTCGACAACCCTGCGCATGGCATGGACCAGACAGTTGGGCTCGAGGATCACATCGGCGTCTGTGCAGAAGACATAGGGGTAGCGGGCAGCGTTTATCCCCGCGTTGAGGGCGTCGGCGCGACCTCCGTTTTCCTTGTCGATCACGGTGATATCGACGCCCGAGTGACCCCTGTAGATGGCCGTGATCTGTTCGGACGGGAGATCGGGACGATAGGGAATGCGCACTCTCTCCAGCCGGAATGCCTGGATCAGGGCGGCCAGCGTCCTGTCGGTCGATCCATCGTTGGCGACGATGATCTCGAATCGCGGGTACTTGACGATCGACATCGAGCGGACCGCGTCGACGATCCCTGCCACCTCGTTGTAGGCGGGGATCACGATGGAGACGGGCGGGGCGTTGGTGCTGGACAGCATCGCGGTGCCCCGGTTGAACCGGCGCAGGTGATGGTTTCGTCGCAAAACGAAACCAGAGAGAAGGGTCAGGCCGAGCAGGTAGATCTGCATGGCCACGAAGTAGGCGATCGTGGCGTACCCGACCCAGGCCATCACGTCGAGGGCCATCTCAGCCTGCGCTCTCCATGTGGGCGACCAAGGGCTCGTCGAGGCTCGTCCCCGTGCTCATGCGACGCCGGGCTGCCA
>DASUUP010000054.1:0-3159 GCA_036373995.1 Acidimicrobiia bacterium | reverse complement strand
CAGTACGTGGGTGAGGCCGCATACTGCGACTACGTCGCGGTTCTGGCCAGGGGCAGGGTCTTGACGATCGACACACCCGATGGGCTGCGAAAGCAGGCGTTCGGCGGGGAGACGATCGAGGTCGCCTTTGCCGCCCCGGTGAGCTTCGACGATATTGCCTCGCTTCGTGAGACCTTTGACCAGGTGGATTGGATCGACTCCGATCGGTTGCGCCTCGTCGTCGACGAACCCGAGGCTGCCATCTCTTCGGTGAATTCCTGGGCCGACGGACGAGGTGTGGAATTGACTCGCACAGAGACCTATCTGGCTCCGTTCGACGATGTTTTCGTTGAGCTGGTTTCGAGACTGGATCAGCATTCCGAGGAGGCCCCCGATACCCGCTAAACAGGGCGCCCGCGCCAGCCTGATCCGGACTCTGGGGTTCATCCGCAAGGAGTTCACCAGCGTCATCCGCCAGCCCCGTCTCCTCCTGACTCTGGTCGTGGCGCCGTTTCTCATCCTCGTCATCTTCGGTCTCGGCTATCGCCAGGAGCCCCCTCTCAGAACCCTTCTCGTGGTCGAGAACGAGGAATCTCAGCTGGCGATCGACAGGCAACAACTGGACGAGGCCTTCCGCGGTGCCATCACTTTGCAGGGAACCTCTTCGGACGAGGACGCGGCTCGGCTCATGCTGGACAACGGTGAAGTTGACCTCCTGATCATCGCCCCGAACGACCCACTCGAGAACATAAAGTCTGGGGAGCAGGCGGTCTTCGAGGTCGTACATCGAGAGATCGACCCGGTGCTCAAGTCGAACATACGCCTGGTGGCCCGGCTGTCGGTGGATGCGATCAATCGCAGGGTCGTAGCCGACGTGATCGCCGCCGCTCAGGAGGAGACCGAAGTCGTCGAAGACCCACTCCGGGACGTAAGAGAGACTTCGGCCCTTCTCGTGGCCGCACTGGAATCGGGGGACAGGACCGGGGCGGATCAACATCTCACCGAACTGCGAGAGCAATTGGACGCGGCTGAGGCCGGAAATCCGAGAGGCAATGACCTCTTTGCCAGCGTGGCCGACACGTTGGGGACGACCGAATCCGATCTGATCCCCTCCATAGAGGAGAATCTCGACGCTGCAGAGTCGGAGGATGTCGAGGCTGCCGCCGAGGCGGCCCGTGAAGTCGAGTCGTCGCTAGGGGAGTTGGAGGAAAGTCTGAGCGCGGCGCGCCAGCTCGCGCCGGAGCTCCTGGTCAACCCGTTTCGGGCCGAAGTGCAGGAGATCGACGACGCTCCTACCCAGCCCGGAATCTTTTACTCACCCGCCACGATCGTCGTGTTGCTCCAGCATCTGGCAGTGACTTTCGCCGCGCTCTCGGTGGTGAGGGAGCGGCAGCTCGGCCTCACCGAGGTGTTTCGGGCCTCACCGCTCGGCTCGGGTGAGGCCCTCGCCGGCAAATACCTGGGGTTCGGAATCATCGGGATCGTGGTCGCTGCCGCCCTAACCGGGGCTATGGTCGGTTTTGGCGTCGCCATTCGGGGATCTCTGCTCTCGTATGCGGTCGTGATCGTCCTCCTGTTGCTCGGCTCGATGGGACTGGGATTCGTGTTGTCCGGGTTTTCGAAGACGGACACTCAAGCTGTGCAATACGCGATGATCACGTTGCTTCTGTCGATCTTTTTCACCGGATTCATCCTGCCGTTGGAACAACTCCTCCCCGCCGTGCGCGTGGTCTCGTATCTGGTCCCGGCCACGTACGGCATCCAGGGCATCCACGACGTGGTGTTCCGCGGAGCGGCAATTGAGCCCATGATCCTGGCCGGCCTGGTCCTCTATCCGATAGTGACCGCCATCGGTGCCTGGTGGATGGTTCGCCGAGACTTTGACGCCAAGCTGGCATAGAAAACAGAAGAGGGCGACCGGATGGTCGCCCTCTTCTGCCGTTGGGTCCACCAGTCAATTCATCATTTGGTCGAATGCGTTTCGTAGCGCCTGCCACGAGGACATCAACTCGTCGCTGACGTCGTCGCCCATCGAGGTCAGGGTGTCTTGGAACTCGTCGAGCTGGTCTTGTAGGCCGCTGGTATCCAAGCTGCCGCTCTCGGCGACAGAATCGATGGCGGACCGCATCTCAGCCTCGATCTCGGCCCAGGCACTCTGCAACTCGTCACTGGCATCTGAGTTCTGTAGTTCAGTGGCGATGTCGTCCATCTCGGTTTGAACCTCGGCCACCAGGGCCTGAACGTCGTCCGCGGCGGGGAGTGTCGTGGGCAGCTCTTCAGGGAGCGTCGTGGGGATGTCTTCGATCGTGTCGGGGGTGTCGGAGCAGCCAATCAGCCCAATTGCTCCTATCAGCACAGCTCCAACCATCAACTTGGTTCTCATGGGGATCCTTTCGTTTTCACCCCGGTACCCGCACCCCGGCACGGTCAAACGGCGGCCATGACCGGCGCCCGGCTCCCGGTCGACTAGTTGAAACCCGCTCTGTCTTTCGCATCCTGGAGGGCGGCGACGGCACCGGGGCCCGGTCAAATGGCGGCTGCGAGGCCGCCCAGAGTCCTGATCAGCGCGCTTCTCGACGCCGGTAACGTGGCTTTACGTGAGCTTCTCGACCACCTGGTGCTGAGCCTTGTCGCAGGACACCGCCGCATTTCGATGATCTGATGGCAGATGGTGAGAGCTCGCTGAGAGTGTTGCGGGATCGTCGCTTCGGTCCCTACATAGGTGCCAACTTCACCTCGAACATCGGCAACTGGTTCCAGAACGTCGCGGCGGGCATCGTCGTCTTCCAGGTGACCGGCTCGAACACGCTGGTGGGGACGGTCAGTGTGCTGCAGTTCTTGGCGACGTTGCTTTTCTCACCCTGGTCGGGGGCGCTCGCCGACCGATTCAATCGGCGCAAGTTGCTGATCCTCGCGCAGGCGATCTCCGCATCCGGCGCTGTCGGCCTCGCCCTATGGGTGGGTCTCGAGGGTGTTGAGGGGCTTCCCGGTGTCTGGCCCATCTTCGCCGCCTCCGGGATCATCGGTCTCGGATATGCGGTGGGAATCTCGGCCATGAACGCTCTCATCCCGGCCCTCGTCGAGCCCGATGACCTCGACGACGCCATTGCGCTCAACTCGGCGAGCTTCACCCTGGCCCGGGCGATTGGTCCTGCCCTGGCAGGCTTGGTCGTAGCCGCT
>DASUUP010000053.1:0-5038 GCA_036373995.1 Acidimicrobiia bacterium | reverse complement strand
AGCGGCTACGACCAAGCCTGCCAGGGCAGGACCAATCGCCCGGGCCAGGGTGAAGCTCGCCGAGTTGAGCGCAATGGCGTCGTCGAGGTCATCGGGCTCGACGAGGGCCGGGATGAGAGCGTTCATGGCCGAGATTCCCACTGCATATCCGAGACCGATGATCCCGGAGGCGGCGAAGATGGGCCAGACACCGGGAAGCCCCTCAACACCCTCGAGACCCACCCATAGGGCGAGGCCGACGGCGCCGGATGCGGAGATCGCCTGCGCGAGGATCAGCAACTTGCGCCGATTGAATCGGTCGGCGAGCGCTCCGGACCAGGGTGAGAGAAGCAACGTCGCCAAGAACTGCAGCACGCTGACCGTTCCCACCAGTGTGTTCGAGCCGGTCACCTGAAAGACGACGATGCCCGCCGCGACGTTTTGGAACCAGTTGCCGATGTTCGACGTGAAGTTGCCACCTATGTAGGGACCGAAGCGACGATCCCTCAACACTCTCAGCGAGCTCTCACCATCTGCCATCAGATCATCGAAATGCGGCGGTGTCCTGCGACAAGGCTCAGCACCAGGTGGTCGAGAAGCTCACGTAAAACCACGTTACCGGCGTCGAGAAGCGCGCTGATCAGGACCTGGGCGGCTCGCAGCCGTCATTTGGCCGGGCCCCGGTGCCGTCGCCGCCCTCCAGGATGCGAAAGAGAGAGCGGGTTTCAACTCGTCGACCGGGAGCCGGGCGCCGGTCATGGCCGCCGTTTGACCGTGCCGGGGTGCGGGTACCGGGGTGAAAACGAAAGGATCCCCATGAGAACAAAGTTGATGGTTGGAGCTGTGCTGATAGGAGCAATGGGGCTGATTGGCTGCTCCGACACCCCCGACACGATCGAAGACATCCCCACGACACTCCCTGAAGAGCTGCCCACGACACTCCCCGCCGCGGACGACGTTCAGGACCTGGTGGCCGAGGTTCAAACCGAGATGGACGACATCGCCACCGAAATCCAGAACTCGGACGCCAGTGAGGAGTTGCAGAGTGCTTGGGCCGAAATCGAAACAGAGATCCGGTCCGCCATCGACTCAGTCGCCGAGAGCGGCAGCCTCGACACCAGTGGCCTTCAGGACCAGTTCGACGAGTTTCAAGACACTCTGACCTCGATGGGCGACGACGTGAGTGATGAGTTGATGTCCTCGTGGCAGGCGCTACGCACCGCATTCGATCAGTTGATGAACTGATAGCGCCAGGGACCAAACGCAGAGGAGGGCGACCATCCGGTCGCCCTCTTTCTGTTTCTATCCCAGCTTGGCGTCGAAGTCCCGGCGAATCACCAACCAGGCGGCGATGGCCATCACTATCGGGTAGAGAACCAGGCCGGCCAGGGCCACGGGCTCGATTCCCGCTCCGCGGAACACCACGTCGTGGATCCCCTGGATGCCGTACGTGGCCGGGACCAGATACGAGACCACGCGCACGGCGGGGAGGAGTTGCTGCAACGGCAGGATGAATCCGGTGAAGAAGATCGACAGCAGCAAGGTGATCATCGCAAATTGCACGGCTTGAGTGTCCGTCTTCGAAAACCCGGACAACACGAATCCCAGTCCCAACGAGCCAAGCAGCAAGAGGACGATCACGAGCGCATACGAGAGCAGAGAGCCCCGGATGGCGATCCCGAAACCGACCAGCGCCGCGGTGAGGGCGGCGGCGACCACAACCCCGATGAAACCGAATCCCACGTATTTGCCGGCAAGTGCCTCGCCCGTGCCCAGGGGTGAGGCTCGGAACACCTCGGTGAGCCCGAGCTGTCGCTCCCTCACCACCGAGAGCGCGGCGACTGTCACCGCCAGGTGCTGGAGCAGCACCACGATCGTGGCGGGTGAGTAGAAGATCCCGGGCTGGGTGGGGGCGTCGTCGATCTCCTCGATTTCGGCCCGAAACGGGTTGACAAGGAGCTCAGGCGCGAGCTGTCGCGCCGCACTCAGGGTTTCCTCCAACTCCCCGATCGACGACTCGAGTTCACGGGCCGCCTCCGTGGCAGCCTCGACGTCCTCGGATTCTGCGGCGTCGAGATTCTCCTCGACGGAGAGGAGCGGATCGGACTTGGTCGTCCCTAAGTTGTCGGCGACGCTGGCAAAGAGGTCATCCGTTCTCGGATCTCCGGTCTCGGCCACCTCCAGTTGCTCTCGCAACGCGGAGAGGTGTCGATCCGCCTCGCTCCGATCCCCCGATTCCAGGGCAGCCACGAGGAGGGCGGAAGTCTCTCTCACGTCGCGGAGTGGGTCTTCAACGGTTTCGGTCTCCTCCTGAGCGGCGGCAATCACATCGGCCACGACCCGGCGATTGATCGCATCCACCGACAGTCGGGCAACAAGACGTATGTTCGACTTGAGCACCGGGTCGATCTCGCGGTGCACGACCTCGAAAACCGCCTGCTCCCCGGATTGGATGACCTCGAGCGGATCGTCCGGGGCGACGATCAGGAGGTCGACCTCACCGTTGTCTAGCATGAGCCGAGCCGCGTCCTCGTCTGAGGACGTTCCCTCCAGCGTGATAGCGCCGCTAAATGCCTCATCGAGTTGTTGTCTGTCGATCGCCAACTGAGATTCCTCGTTCTCCACGACGAGGAGGGTTCTGAGAGTGGGGTCTGCGCGATAGCCGAGACCGAAGATGAGGAGGATGAGAAACGGCGCCACGACCAGGGTCAGGAGGAGACGAGGCTGGCGAATGACGCTGACGAACTCCTTGCGGATGAACCCAAGTGTCCGAATCAGGTCGGCGCGCACGCCCTGCTTAGCGGGGATCGGGGGCCTCCTCGGAATCCTGATCCAGTTCCGAGACCAGCTCGACGAACACATCGTCGAACGGAGGCAGATAGTTCTCGTTGCGGGTCAACTCCAAACCTCGTTCCTCGGCCCAGGCGCTCACCGAGGCAGTGGCAGACTCGGATTCATCGACCAGGATGCGCAGCCGATCGGAGTCCATCCAATCCACCTGGTCGAAGATGGCACGAAGCGAGGCGATATCGTCGATGCTCAATGGCCGGGCAAAGACGACCTCGATGGTTTCCCCACCGAACGCCTGCTTCCGCAGCCCGTCGGGTGTGTCGATCGTCAAAACCCTGCCCCTAGCCAGAACCGCGACGTAGTCGCAGTAGGCGGCCTCGCCCACATACTGGGTGGTCACGACCAGTGTCTTGCCATCGGAGGCGAGCTCGTTGAAGCGATCCCAGAACTTGCGACGGAGGACCGGATCGATGCCGGCGGTGGGCTCGTCCAGGAAGAGCAACTCTGGGTCGTGGATGAGAGTCCCCGCAAGCATCGCCCGCTTCTTCTCTCCCCCGGAGACATCCTGAGGCAGACGATCGATGGCGCCGTTGAGCTCCATGAACTCGACGAGACGATCCGTCCTCTTGCGCCTCGGCAAGATGCCGTAGAGAGATGAGGCAAAATTCAAGTTCTGGCGGAGAGTCAGGTCGGGATACAGAATCAGCTCCTGAGCCAGGTAGCCGATGCGGGCTCGTGTGTCCTTGCTGAACAGCATCGGAGACTGACCGAGGACGGCGACCTCACCGGAGTCGGGGGCGATGACACCGGTCATGAGACGGACTGTGGTGGTCTTTCCCGAGCCGCTGGGCCCTATGAATCCGAAGATTGTCCCGGGTTCGATTTCGATGTCAAGGTCGAAAACCCCCGCGTCCGGGCCATACGCCTTGGTCAATTTGGACGTCGTTACAGCCAGAGGCGGATTGGTGTCTCGCATGAATCTCACGGGTACCCGGAAGGCAACGGCACCAAACGGAGGTTTGGTCCCGCTCGTGGCGGGTACGTCCCTCGTGCGAATGGAGCTCGACACCTTCCCCGAGACCCGTATGGTGGGCAGCGCCATGGCGAAATATTCCGCGATCACCGTTGTGGTGCTCAGCCTGGCCGGCCTGGTGGCGGGTTTGATACTCGTCCAGGGGTTGAGCAGCTATACCCGCGCCTCGGTCTCGGTGTCCCAATCCGCACTCGCAGCAATCAGCCAGACCATCGAGGCATTCGACGCGATGGCCGCTGACACTTCGGCGAGCATCGGAGCTGCATCCCGCAGCGTTGATGAGGCATCGACCACCGTTGACAGCGCCATCAGCGGCCTCGACAACCTGGCCACACTCCTCGAAGAGGACATCCCGGAGACCGTAGAGACGATCAGGACCTCCATGCCGGCAGCGATCCAGGCCGCCAACGCGATCGACGGCACTCTACGGGCTCTCTCATTCTTCGGCGTGGACTACCGCCCTGAGGAGCCCTTCGACGAGTCCCTCTCCAGAATCAATGCCGCGCTGGCGTCGCTCCCCGACGATCTGCGCACTCAGAGCGGATCGATTCGGGAGTTGATTCCCTCCGGCGAAACCCTCGTGGGGGAGATCGACCAACTCTCGACCCAATTGGACGGCTTGGGCGAGAGCCTGGCCCGGTTCACGGCTCTAGCCGCAAATTATGAGAGCACGATCACCGAAGCTGAAACCACCATCGAAGAGGCAAATGACTCGATCGGGTGGAGGATCTGGCTGTTGCGAGCCCTCGTGATCCTCGCCGCCATAGTCGGCATGAGCGTAGGCGTCGCGTTGTTCGTCCTCGGCGGGGATGTCGCTGCCCTGCACGATCGTCTGGACTGGGCGGTCGGTGCAGAATCGGAAGAAGCTCCCCTCGGCGCTGTTTCGACCGATCGAGAAGCGTGATCATCTGAGTCCACGCTCCACTGACCAATTGCTCGCACGTTTTCCCGGGCGTGTTTGGGTTGTCCTCATCGCCCTGAGCCGGCCGTAGAGTCGCCTGATGACGCTCGACCGGACCAACCTCCGCACCAAGATCAACGAGTTGTATCGACGTGAGCACGAGGAGTTGGGTGACTCCGGCACCTTCGTCCTGCTCGACGAGGCCCGACGGTGGGATCTGAGCAAGACCCTGGCTCACGGCGGGGTGGTCACCTTCGCTCATGTCAACGTGGCTGACTGCGGTGTGCATGTCGCCGCCGCGGTGAACGGGGCGCTGGACAGTGGGGCTGACACCG
>DASUUP010000052.1:0-3040 GCA_036373995.1 Acidimicrobiia bacterium | reverse complement strand
CGGCCAGACCATTTGATCGGATCCGAACATCACTCGGCTGCCGAACTCCGCTTCGACCATGACCCGCAGATACCGATGGAACTCGGCCGTGGGGATCCCGAAGCTGATGATGCCCACGTCGACGTACACCCGCGGGTGCGCCCACAGCAGCGCCAGCATGTCGTCCAACATCGGCCAACCAGCGTGGGCGACGTAGAGCCGCAGCCGGGGATGACGCATCAACGCTTCCTCGAGTAGCAGAGGGCTGTGCATTCGCGCCCGGTAGTGTGGAGAACCAAGATACGGAGCGCCTGGTGGGCGGTCCGACATGGATCTGGACGGGGAGGTCGAGGTTTTCGGCCACCGTCCAATACGGTTCCATCTGCGGATCACCCGGTTCGACTCCCGCGTACTGATTAGCTACCTCTCCGAGCACGGCGAGCCTGCCTTGAGCACACAGCTCTCCGATGACTTCCGGTGAGAAGTTGGCACCGTTGCGGAAGTCAAGGACCAATGCCGGTATGACCCTTTCAGGGGCGGCTTCTCGCCACTCGTCCATCAGGTCGATCGATACTGCGCTGACTACCCCGACGATGTTGCGCTTCTCCATGACGGCAAGCGTCTGGTCCCTCAGTTCGTGGTCGGTGACGGGTGAGAACGTCTGTATGCCTCCGTGTTGTTTGTGCCATGAGAGGAACGCATCGGACCATTCTGTCGCCGGATCATGAGGCGGGTAGACGTCCCCCAACCTGAAACCCAGCGGCGGAGGCCCCTGAAAATCGGCCGGCATGGCATGGAGATGCATGTCGATGATCGGAGCAGGAGATGCCATGACACGAACCCTATAGATCGAGCAGAGTTCGACCCTGGCCAGACGGACGACGGATGGATAAAGCGGCCGGACAGCAGCGATAGCAGTGGTAACACGGCGACAGGGCTCACTGCCGCGCTTATCGCAGCCCGCCGGGCGTACCGAATTCGGGTCGGAGGTCCCGAATGTTTGGGACCTTCGCCTCTCGCATCGACGAGCAGGCGCGGCAATGTCCGGTAGCAGTAGGAACGTCGCTGGCGACCTGGGCTGCGAAGTGGCTCGGGTGGCTGTGCCATTCCATAAGGAGGACCGATGAGGACCCGACTGACTATTGGCGCAGCCTTGGCGCTGCTCTTGGCCGCCTGCAATGGCGGCGGGACCGCCACCACACCCGCCTCAGAAACGACGGGTGCGACCACGGCAGTCTCGGAGGCGACCACCACCGCTTCGGAGGCCACCACCACGGCCGCAGGCGCTACGACCTCGGCCGCGGGGGATGAGCACGAGGAGGGCCCGGTTCGGACGTTGGAGGCTCCTTTGGCCACGATCACCGTCGACGGGGATCCCGCCGATTGGGATGCGGTGGCAGGTCTCGATGTGAGCCTGGAGGCCATCGAGGGCGAGAACGTGGAGCCCCTGACCGCGTCGGTGCAGGTCGCCCACGACGACGAGTTCGTCTACGTGCTGTTTCAGGTCGAGGACGACTACAACTGGAATGCCGACGACGCCCATCTGTCGGGCTCTTCTGCGGTCATGTGGCGGATCGACGCCGAGGCCGGAGAGCACATGGGAGCCGAGGAGCCGGATCGGGATACCAGTCTGGGCATTGTCGACATCTGGCACTGGGAGCTCGAATGCGCCGCCGGCGAGGAGAACGGTGGGGCGGTGGCGGGTCCCGGCGACGGTGAGCCCGGCAACGACTCCGGATGCAATTTTGACGACGAGTGGGCGACGATCCCCGCAGAGCGTGAGGATGACAACAGTGCTACCGGCGAGAACAGCCTGCTTGGTGTCTGGAACCACACCAATCCCGTCGATGACGGGGAAGGAACCTGGATCTTCGAGATGCGACGGCCCCTTCAGACCGGAGACGAGCACGACGGGCAGTTGGAGGTGGGCGGGCCCTCGGCGGGCCTGGCCCTAGCCTTCTGGGATCCGGACTTCGGGCCGGACGGATGGGAGGACGACACCCATGCCCAGAGCGCCAACCAGGGTTGGATCGAGGTTACGCTGACAGCCGGCTAGGCGTAACGATCGCAGGGGTTGTCATGGCCTCGCGGGATAGAAGTTGGATTGAAGCGGGGCTGGCCGGCCTGGCGATTGTGGCTTACTTCGCCCTGACGACGGTCTGGGTGCCCTCCTGGGTGCTTCGGATGTCGGCCGTGGCCCAGGCTTCGCAAGCGGTATCCGACCTGGTGGGCACCCTGGTTTGGGCGGTGTTCCTGCTGTTGGGAATGTGGGGTCTGCGTCTGGCCCAACGCAGGGGATGGATCTGATGGAGCCGCTGCAAGTCTACGATCGCAACATCCCCTGTCTGGCCGCCTGCCCGGTTCACACCAACGCCGGCATGTACGTGGCCGCCATCGCCGACGGGGACGATCTGACCGCCTATCTGACCGCCCGTCTGCCCAACCCGTTCGCCTCGGTCTGCGGGCGTGTGTGCGCGGCCCCCTGCGAGGACGCCTGCCGGCGCGGTCAGATCGACCAGCCGATCGCCATCCGGGCGCTCAAGCGCTTCGTCACCGAGCAGTACGGGGTGGAGGCGGGACCCCACGCTCGATGGACGCAAGTGGCGGCCCCACCTCAAACCTCGCGACAACAGAGTGTGGGGATCGTCGGTGGAGGTCCCGCCGGTCTGGCGGCGGCTCACGATCTTCGTCTGCTCGGGTATCCGGTGACTGTCTACGAGGCCGCGAGCGAACTGGGGGGGATGATGGTGCTGGGGATCCCCGAGTATCGCCTCGACCGACGGTTGCTACGGGCGGAGATCGATGCCGTCGTCAGTCTCGACGTCGAGGTGCACCTCGACAGCCGGCTCGGAACCGACGTGATGCTCGCCGATCTGCGGAAGCGCCACGATGCCATCTTCCTGGCGTTCGGCGCCTCATTGGGACGAGGTCTCGACATCGACGGCCACCAGGCGGACGGAGTGTTCCGGGCATTGGAGTTCCTGATCAACCTCAACCAGGGTTTCCACGTCGACGGGGGGGACCGCGGGGGGGTGATCGGCGGAGGCAACGTGGCTCTGGA
>DASUUP010000051.1:0-3823 GCA_036373995.1 Acidimicrobiia bacterium | reverse complement strand
GGACAGCATCGACTCCCCTCACGGTGACCACGTCGATCTCCAACCGGCGGCGACGGCCAGGGGGGCGGCGGCCAGGGCGAGGAGCAGCGTCTGGCTCATCGTCGATCCTCATTGGCGGCCTCAGGAGCCTTGCCGGGATAGAGGGAGGGATGATCGGGGCCGATCCCGGCCTTTCTCAACTCCCGATCGGCCAACATCTCGTCGCCGTCGCCTCCTTGCGACTCGACATCGCGATCGGCAAGAGCCTGCCCGATCAGAGACCTCACCTGGGCCCAGGATTTGGACGATCCCTCGCCGACGATCTCGCCGGTGGTTCCCTCCACCAACACGAAGTAGGGCGTCACCGGGACTGCGTACGATTCCCAGGCTTCGGTGGTTTGAATCAGGGGGAATCCGCCAGGAGCCATGTCACGCAGACGGGAGGGGCTCTCCGCCTCGGCGCCTTTGGCCACCACGACCAGCCGGGTTCTCTCAATACCGGCGATCGGGTTCTCCTCGGAGAGTCCCTGCCAGAGGGCGACACAGGCGCTGCAACCGGTGGAGAGAAAGGCGAGCAGAGTCCGGTGATCAGTTCCCGACACCCCGACGTGCATCGTGGATCCCTCGAGGGTCTGACCTACGAGGTCGGGCGCACCGTTGAGACTCGGTCGGGGTCGCGGCCTCGCGAACGACTCAGCGGCGCTCGCTTCGTGGTCGCTGCCTGCCCCCAGCTGGTGAAGCGACCGGATGATCTCGGCGTGACTGCGGAGCAGACCGACGACCAGGACCCCCAGCAGGATGATGGCGAACCCTTCGATGATGAGCAGTGCGGTCATGAGTACAGGATGTCGTGGCCACCGGCGGAGTTCGAGTTGCGCATGTAGAAGTCCCCACCACGGTAGATGCCCGGGGAGTCGATGCCGTCTCCGTCCCAGTCACCAGCCAATGGCCTGTCAGAGCCGTTGCCGTAGACATACGAGTACTCGGCGTGCCCCAGGCCACCCCCGTTCGCTCCGAGGCGATTGACGATGTAGAAGCGCTGCTCGGAAGGGCGATACAGGGAGACGGTGTCCCTGCCGTCACCGTTGAAGTCTCCGGGAACCGCTATGTCGTTCGCTATCCCGAAGAAGAAGTCGATATCGGCGACCCCCTGGGTGTTGCTGTTGCGAAGATAGACCTTGCCGTCGGAGCGACGATGGAGGCCCGGCGTGTCGATCCCATCCCCGGTCCAGTCCCCGGCAAAAGGTGAGTCTCCGGGAACCCCGTAGTAGAAGGACAGGTCGGCGACCCCTGTGCTGTTGGAGTTACGCAGGAACCACCGGCCATTGCGAACCACTCCCGGGGTGTCGATGCCATCTCCATTCCAGTCGCCGACGATGGGGATGTCGCCCGGAAGCCCGAAGTCGAAGACGATATTGGGCAAACCGTCGGCTCGTCTCAGATGCCAACGTCCCCCGACGAACACGCCCGGTGTCTCTTTCCCAGTTCCGGTCCAGTCGCCGACCAGAGGAATGCCGCTGGGGAGTGGGGTCGCCATGCCGCCCCCGCCCCCGTCATGGAGGCAGGGGGCATCATGGAACCTGGTGTTGTCATCGGTGGCAGACGTGGTGGTGCAACTGCTGTCCCACACCCATGGGGCGGTGCAGGTGACCACCCGACAGACGATGGGTCCCACACATGCCGTCTCCTGGTTGCACTGGCCATAGCGGAAATGGGTGCACGACGACTTGCGCAGCCCACAATCCCCGTTGGCACAACCACAGCCGTAAACGTGGGGACCCTGACAGTCACCCGAACAGACCCCACTGCTGTCACAACCACAGCCACCACAGTCCGATACGTTGCAGTCGATGTAGTAGCGGGGCTGCGGACCCGAGGCGTCGTCGCAGATCCCGGAGCCGTCAGCCTTCCACCACCCAGCGGGAACGGTCCCCGAGGGGCAGGCATTCTGCCCGGTGATCTGGCAGCAAAAGGCGGTGTAGCCATCGCAGCACCCGCTACCGCAATCACAACTTTGACCGGAGCAGGAGCAGATAGCGGCATATGCCGTGCCTGGCCGAAGGAGGTAGGTGAGCGGAGCGACGGTCAACGCCGTGGCACTGTAGGTCAAACGTCTCAGGAACCCCCGCCGGCTCACCGGGCGATCGAAGTACTCAGTGGCTCGCTTTACCAGCGTTCGACTCATGTAGACACGGAACCCTTGTGGCTCAAGGTGACTGGCGTCTCCCGTCGCGACGCGAGCGAGAGTGGCAGAACCGCGAGGGCTCCATAGAGAAGAAAGACACTGGCGCCGGTCATGAGGATGAAGGCAGCTACCCCCGCGGGACCGAACTCACTGAATCCAGCGATCATGTCGACCGGCACGAACACCGCCGCAGTGAGGAACCCAATCGCGATCAGGTTGACGAGGAGATGAATGGACGTCGGAGGCGCGTCGGCCGCTCCGAGACAGCCACAACTGCGGATGGGCAGCCGCTTCATCAACGCATTCAGCACGAATACGGCGAACCCGGCATAAAGGCCTACCGCCAACATCGCCGGTATCCGGCCGCCGATGAGTATCCCGGTGACACCGATAACGACTTCGCCGGCGCCCAGAAGAGTGACGATGCCACGGGACCCGGGCAACCCGGACGCCCGCAAAGCTCCGGCGGTGGGGTTGGGATCTATCAACTTCTGCACTCCTGCCAGTGCGAGCAGGGCGAGGAACGCGACGACGGGACCGCTGTGAGGCAGCATTCGGGAGGCATCCTAAAGCCAGATCGGATCAGGGAAAGTCAATCTGCTCTAGCTCCGAAAGCCACGACGAGCGACCCTCGGCTGTTCTTGGTGTGGCAGATCTCCGAACGCTCGAAAGCTGTGTGAATAGCCTCATGACCTTGGCAACCTAGGACCAGTCCATCAGGTGACCATGCGATTCACAGCTCAAGCAGTATCAGCACTAGTCGTGGTTCTGCTTGGGTCTGCGTGCGGTGATACCGAACCGGTCGAATCGAGCAACACAACAACATCGGGGACCACCTTCCTTCCCCCTACAGGCCAATCGAGTACTACAACGCGCCCCGTTCAACCTCAGGATGAGCTGCTCGTAGTTGGTGACTGGGGATCTGGCACATCCCCACAAAGAGCCGTCGCCGACGCAATGCTTCGCTACTCCGGGGACCACGACGTCGAAGCGATCCTGACGACAGGTGACAACTTCTACGGCGACAACCGGGAGTTGCTGATGGAGCCGTTCGGTTGGGCGACCGAGGCGAACATCCCATTCTGGATCACATGGGGCAATCATGACATCGAATCAGAGCTGAGGATCGACGCCGTCAACGAGGCTTTCGGCGATCCTCCCCGATGGGCTGTCTACCAATGGGGCGAAATCGATGTCATCGTTCTCGACTCCAATCAGATCATGTCAGCAGAGCAGGCTGGGTTCTTCTTGAGCGCGATGGGTGCGAGCGAGCGACCGACCATCATTGCCATGCATCACCCTCCCTACAGCTGTGCACATCACGAAGCACCCACCGACCTGGTGAACCAGGTCGTCGAGGTACTCGACGATGACGTGATCCTCGTGCTCAGCGGCCACGACCACGTATACCAACGGTTCCAGCGTGACGGGATCTCGTACGTCGTAACCGGTGGAGGCGGAGCCACCGTCTACGAGCTGTCAGAATGCCCCGTCAACCATCCTGAACCCCTCGCCGAGGAATCGGTTCATCACTTCGTAGCGTTGGAACACGCGGACGATGCCATCGTCGCCACCGCCATCAACGTCAGTGGCGACATCATCGACGAGTTCGCCATCGAGCTGCCTTAGGCGACGATCGCCAGACTGCGGTCCGACCCG
>DASUUP010000050.1:0-2391 GCA_036373995.1 Acidimicrobiia bacterium | reverse complement strand
ACCCGGGCAGACATCGTTCGGCATGGCGATGGCGTTGTCGGTCGTCCTGGCCGGGCTGACGGCTGCGGTGGTCATGGCCATCGACCGGGCGCGCTTTGGAGAGTTGGGCAGCTTCTGATGTTGCAGGTGGAAAACCTGGATGTCGTCATCGACTCGAAGCCGATCCTCGAGAACGTCTCCCTGACTGTGGCCGATAGTGAGATCGTCGCCGTCCTGGGTCCGTCGGGATCGGGGAAGTCGACTCTTCTCCGGGCCATTGCGGGATTGGTCGAAGCCGCCACCGGAGACATCCGGTGGGACGGCCGGTCGATAGCGAAAGTCCCCACCCACAGGCGGGGGTTCGGCCTGATGTTCCAGGGATATGCGCTCTTCCCTCACATGACCGTTGGCGAGAATGTCGGATTCGGGCTGAAGATGGCCGGCCAGGATGACATCGCCGATCAGGTCGAGGAGGCGCTGTCCTGGGTTGGCCTGGAGGGATTCTCGTCCCGCCAGATCGAATCACTGTCCGGGGGTGAACAACAGAGAGTCGCGCTCGCCCGGACCCTGGCGCCTCGTCCCGACCTGGTGATGCTGGACGAGCCCCTGGGCGCCCTCGACCGCAACCTTCGTCAGAAGCTGGTCACCGAAACTCGAGAGGTTCTCGAGGAGAGAGACGTCACGGCGATCGTTGTCACCCATGACCGGGAGGAGGCCGTGGCCATGTCCAACCGGCTTGCCCTCATGCGAGCAGGCACCATCGTCCAGACCGGGCTCTTGGACGAGTTGTTGGCCGACCCGGCGGACGAGTGGGTGGCGGGGTTCATCGCCTGAGGACCAGTTGCGATCCACATGTGTGTCTCGGAGCCGTCGACTGGGTCGAGCAGTGTTGGACCCGGATACGACCGCGAACTCCCGTTCTGGGGTTGGGTCTATTGGGCTGGTCGTGACGGCATCTGGGTGGATGCCAACACCAGGAGCTTCGGCGACATCGGCTAACACCCGAGTCGCGTGGAGAACGAGAAAGCCCCCGGGGGGATCAACCGGGGGCCTTCTCTACCTAGCTCTCCTGGATGAAGTCGGTGGAGGATGGGGAGGGCTAGGTGTCCTTGCCGAACGAACCCGTGAGGTCGGAGAAGATCTCACGGAACTCGTCGGGAGTGATCAAACCGTCTTCGAGGTACTCGCTGACATCGATCTGATCGAGGGCGTGGTCATCGTCGAGACTGCCGTATTCCTCCTGATCGATGCCGCCGTCATCGAGAAGAGCGCCGAAGCGCAAGCCGTGCCCGAAATCGTGGCCTCTGCGGAAAGGATGGACACTCTGGATCTCTTCAACGGTCAACTCACCGTCTTCCCAGGCCCCGTCGAATGCCTCACCCAAGAGCCAGTGGTGATCAGATAGTTCGACAGCTTCCCCCTCGGTGATCACACCGTCTTCGAGGAACCCGGACAACTGCTCATGCTGTGCCCGGTGCTCCTCGCGCACCTCGTCGACCCTGCTCTCGGTCGCTTCGACGATGGCGTCGGCCTGGTCCTGAGTGACGGTGCCGTCTTCGACGAGCTCGTCGAGGACCTCTTTGAGAAAAGCGATGGCCCGGGAGATGGGGCCGCGATCTCCAGTCGCTGTGGACTCCTCTTCGGCCTGCGCAGTTGCCGGGGAAGAGATCACAGCTATGGCGAAGCCGGCTGCCACGAGCAGCCCTCCCGCCACAAGTGCAGCCACGATCTTGGTGCGCATACCTATCTCCTTGTGCCTGGCAGCTATGCGACCAGTTTCAGACCCACTTGTAAGGAGCCGGTGAAGACCCTGCAAACCATTCTGCGGTTTCTGGATCTGTTCCGATCTCCGTCACGGGCCTAAGGTCACACGGGATCACCACCTTTGACCCTGCAGGGATCATCGCTGGTTCCCGAACCTGTGCACAAACAAATAGACGTCGTCCCGACGAGCGCTGCAGACGCTGATGTTCGTCCCCGGGCAATAGAGGAGTACCAGTGGCCGACAACAACTCGAAGACGTTCGACCGAACCCTGGCCGTGATGGCCGTTTTCGCCGCCCTCACCGCAGTGCTGGCCCTCGTGGCTGCCCTCCGCGCCGGCGAGACGCCTGTCCAGGCCGCCGAGGCCGATGAGACAGCTTCAGCCAACATCGAGCTGGCCGAGTGGGAGATAACCGGCGATCTCGAGGTGCCGCAGGGAGAACTGACCATCACCCTCAGCAACACCGGGTCCATGATCCACAATCTCACCTTTGAAAACGGGCTCCGGTCCGACGATGTCAACGCAGGCGAGACCGTGTCCGTGGAGGTGGGCGAGCTCCAACCCGGGTCGTACACGATCTTCTGCGACATCCCCGGTCATCGCGCCGCGGGCATGGAGGCAAGGCTGGTCGTGTCCGGGGACGCCGGG
>DASUUP010000049.1:0-8134 GCA_036373995.1 Acidimicrobiia bacterium | reverse complement strand
CGATCTCGCCGAGTTCCTCGGTCTCATCGAGTCACAGGGTGTCACCCGGGTGGCGGCGGTTCCGCCGATCGTGCTTGCTCTGGCCAAGCATCCGATGATCGCCGACTACGACCTGTCCAGTCTCATCCAGGTGGGATCGGGAGCCGCTCCGCTGAGTGCCGAAGTGGAGAGGGCCGCCGCGGAGCGAACCGGCGCAGAGATCATCCAGGGTTTCGGCCTCACCGAGACCAGCCCTGTCACCCACACCGCTCTCCCGGGCGAGGCGCGCTCGGGCTCCATCGGGGTCCTCATCCCGAACACGGAGGCACGACTCGTCGACCCGCAGACCGGTGAGGATGTGGATGTCGGCTCATCTGGTGAGCTCTGGCTTCGCGGCCCACAGGTCATGAAGGGCTACCTGAACCAGCCCGATGCCACCACCGCGACCATCGACACGGACGGATGGCTCCAGACCGGCGACATGGGGCACCTCGACGCCGACGATCACTGGTACATCACGGACCGTATCAAGGAGTTGATCAAGTACAAAGGGTTCCAGGTGGCACCGGCGGAGCTCGAGTCGATCCTGCTCACACACCCTTTAATCGTCGACGCTGCCGTGATCGCGGTGTCTGACGAGGAGGCGGGTGAGGTGCCCAAGGCATTCGTGGTGGTCCAGCCCGGGGAGATCCTGGCCGCCGACGATGTCATCGACCACGTCGCCGGTCGGGTGGCGTCATACAAGAGGGTGAGAGCGGTCGAGTTCATCGACGAGATCCCGAAGTCGCTCTCGGGCAAGATCCTGCGCCGGGTCCTGCGCGACAGGGAGGATGCCGATGTCTGACGTGACGGCTCTGCGATCACGTTTCGCCGAGCTCCACGACGAGGGAACCTTCTTGATGCCGAATGCGTGGGATGTGGGCTCGGCTCGCCTCCTCGAGGCTCTGGGGTTCGGGGCCATCGCAACCACGAGCTCGGGCTTCGCCGCCAGCCTCGGGCGACACGACCAGCACGTCAGCCTCGAGGAGCTGGTCGGGCATGTGGCGTCGGTTGCCGCAGCCGTAGACATCCCGGTCAGTGTTGATGCCGAGGACGGGTATGCCGATGACGATGCGCTCGAGGCGACCGTCGACGCCCTGGCAGAAGCCGGTGCCTCCGGTATCTCCATCGAGGACTACCGCCCCGGAACGGGCCTTCTCGACATGTCCACCGCCGCCGAACGGGTCGGGATCTACGTCGAGGCCGCCAATCGCCATGCGCTGACGGTGACGGCGCGTGCCGAGAACCATCTCTACGGGGTGGACGAGCTGGACGACACCGTTGAACGTGTCCGCTCGTATGCCTCGGCAGGCGCCCACGTCGTCTATGCGCCAGGGCTGGTCACTTCGGATCGGCTGAGCAGGTTGGTAGCCGCCACCGAGAAGCCGACGAACGCGCTTCTACTGCCTGGGGGCCCGACCGTCGCCGAGATGCGGGAGATCGGGGTGCGTCGTCTCTCCACCGGCGGGGCGCTCGCCTTCGTCGCCTATGGCGCGGCGGCTCGGGCGGGCAGGGAGCTCCTCGAAGAGGGAACGCAGGACTACATCACCGGAGCGCTGTCCGCCACCGACAGGCAGCGGGCTTTTGGCAATTAGCGACGCTTCCGTCCGAAGATCCCGCCGCTGAGTAGCAGACCTGCGCCGATCACGAAGCCGAAGTCGTACCAGTTCCCGTTGTTGTTCACCTCGTAGATGCTCACGTTGTCGGTGAACAGCGAGATGAAGAAGGTTATCGGGGCGATGAAACCTTGCCACAGGCCGAGCCAGAACCCTGCCGGGTCAGGCCCTGTGTCGACCTCGGGATTGGGTCCGGCCGCACACGCTGCCAGCACGAGCACCGCCAGCACGACGAGGGCAACGATCTTCAGCTTTCGTTTCACGCGGGCACCACATCCACGGGTATCCCGTTGAGCACCGCGTTACCGGAGAGCGGATCCATGTCCCCGGTTGACAGCCGGTTGCTGTTGACCCCGGCCCGGGACTCCGCCACCGACATCCGCGAGCCGTCCATGTCGTGGCCCCAACCGTGGGGGAGACTGACAACCCCGGCCATGATCTCTTCGGTGACCTCGACCGGCGCCATGATCGTTCCCGCCGCGGACGTGACCTTGGCGTTGCCATCGACCTCGAGCCCGATCCGCGTTGCGTCTTCGGGATTGACCTGCAAGGTGCAACGCTCGCGACCCTTGACCAGGACGTCGACGTTGTGCATCCATGAGTTGTTCGAGCGAACATCGCGACGGCCGATCAGCATCAGCTGACCGTTGGGCACGCGCGCCGCAGCTCCCCGAAGACGCTCCACGTCGGTGAGGAGCTCCTCCCGGGCCAGCTCGACCTTTCCCGAAGGGGTGCGCAGATCGTCGGGGAAGCGGGGCTGCATCGGGCCGAGGTCGATGCCATGGGGAGACTCTTTCAGCCGGGCCAGGCTCATCCCCTCCGGGTTGGCTCCATACCCCTCGCCATACGGGCCGGTCCTCAGCAGGAAGTCGAGCATCCGGTCGGGGCCCTGGCCATCGGTCGCAGCGAAGACCTGTTCGGGGTCTTTCCCGTGAATCGGGGAGTCGGGGTCGGCGACGGCGGAGCCGACGGTCATACCGAACATCGCGTCGTCGAGAGCATGCACATCGGGATCAGACCCTTGCCCGGTCAGGGTCGCTCCCAACCGCAGCAGGGCCCGCCACTCGTCGAGAGCGCCATCCTCGAGGGAGTAGAGGGCGGGGGAGTAGTTGGCGATGTTCCTCACCGACAGCTGATAGAAGGCGAAGTCGTAGTGAGGGCGGCGAAGCGGGGTGGTCCCGGGGAGGATCACGTCGGCGTGCCTGGTGGTCTCGTTGAGGTAGATGTCGAGGGCAACCATGAACTCGAGGGAGCTGAAGGCCTCGTCGAGCCGCTCGCTGTCGGGGGTGGAGAGGATCGGGTTGCCGGCGATGGTGATCATTGCCCTGAGCCGGCCCTCACCTGGCTCAAGGATCTCGTTGGCCAGCTCGGACACCGGCAACTCGCCTCGCACCTCGTGCCGGTTGTTCACCCTCGTGGACCATCTGCCGGTCTCGAAACGACGTCGGGAGCGTCCCTGCTCGTGGGCTGCTTTGGGGAACATGGCGCCACCGGGGTTGTCCAGATTCCCGGTGACCACGTTGAGGACGTCGGTCATCCAGGAGGCCATCGTCCCGAACTCGGTCGTGTGGGTGCCGATTCGGCCGTAGACCGCGGCGGTGTCTGCCGCGGCCAGCTCTCCGGCGACGCGACGGGTCGTTGCTGCCGGGACACCGGTTGCCGTCTCCACGGTTTCAGGTGTGAACCACTCCACGGCGGCCGCGGTCTCGTCCAGGCCGTCGATGTGATCTTGCAGACGGCCAAGGGAGACGAGATCTTCTGCGAAGATGACGTTGGCCAGAGCGAAGAGGAAGAGTGGGTCGGTCCCGGGTCGTATGGCGATGTGCTCATCGGCTGCTCGAGCCGACTTGGTGAGTCTCGGGTCTACGACCACTACCTTGCCACCCCGCTCGCCGATGGCTTCCAGTCGGCCGGGCCAGTCAGGAGCTGTCGCCAGACTGCCGTTCGACTCATACGGGTTGGCGCCCAGCATCAACAAGTAGTCGGTGCGGTCGAGATCCGGCACCGGGATCAGGTCGGGATGGCCGAACATGTAGCCACAGGTGAGGTGTTTCGGCATCTGGTCGACCGTTGATGCGCTGAAGATGCTCCTGGTGCGGAGCATCTTGAGAAGGACCCGTGGGTAGAGGGCGCCCGACATGGAGTGGACGTTGGGGTTGCCCAGGTAGACACCGACGACATTGGGGCCGTGCTCCGCGACGAGAGGTGTGAGTCGTTCCTCGATCAGGGCGTATGCCTCGTCCCACGTGGCCGCGACGTGCTTCCCGTCACGTTTGACCAGCGGGGTGCGCACCCGATCCGGATCCTGGTCGAGCTTGCCGAGGGTGGAGCCTTTCGGGCAGATGAATCCGTGGCTGAAGACGTCGTCCCGGTCGCCACGTATCCGGACCACATCACCATTGCGATGACTCACCTCCAGGCCACAGGTAGCTTCGCAGAGGGGACAGGTTCGGTAGTGGATGGAGAGGTCGGCGGTCACGATCGTGAATCTAGCGAGTCGTTGCCGGTCGAGTGCGGGCTGGCCGGATCCGCGGCGATACCGTGGTGTCGATGAGCCACGACCACCGAGCACGCGCAGGCCGCCATCATTTCCGGCCCCTGGCGGTCTCATTTGGCCTCGTGGTCGGGTTCATGGCCGTCGAGGCGGTAGCGGCGTCCCTCACCGATTCTCCTGCGCTTCTCTGAGACGCCGGCCACATGGCAACCGATGCCCTCGGTCTCGGCATGGCGCTTGCCGCCATCGCCACGGCCTCGAGTGCCGCCGGCGCAGGACAGACCTAATCGTCGGCGGAAGCCGATGGGTGCGGGGCGAGGACGGCAGGTGGGTCGAGGAGAAGCGCTAGCCGAGCCTTCGGACGTCGAGCACCGAGCCGGTCTCGATTCCGTGCTCGATCGCATCCCAGATCCGTCGCGCCACCGCCGCGGGTTCGACCAGGTCACGGTCTTGGTAGAGGTCGTGAAACCTCTCAACCTCGGGGAAGTCGTGTTTTGGAGTCATCCTGATCTGTTCCTGCATGGCCGTGGCGATGACACCCGGGGCGATCGCAGAGACCCGGACACCACCTCGCTCTTTCTGTTCTGCCCCGACGTTGCGGACCCATTGGTCGAGGGCAGCCTTGCCCGCTCCGTAGGACGACCAGCCGGCATACACGCTCCTCGCCGCCCCCGAGCTGACCATCACCAGGTCCCGATTGCCGTCGCGGCCGGCGACTGCGTTGAGAAAGTGGTGGCCGAGCACCTGTCCGGCGGCGCTGTTGAGGAGAACGTTCGACGTATAGGCGACGGAGTCGACCTCCCCTGCGAAGCCGATCGGCGCCAATGTGCCGGCGGCGTGGATCATCACGACGCGGTACGGATCGTGCTCGCCGACGAGACGTTTGATCTCATCGCCCACACCCGCCCATTCGCCGGGCTGGGAAAGGTCTGCCGGGAAGTGGTCGATGCCGCTTCCCTCGGGCGGGCCCGATCGACTGACGTCGACGACGTGCGACGGGAATGGCACTGATCTCGCCAGGGCCAGCCCCAACCCGCTGGAAGCTCCGGTCACGACTACGAGGTCGGTCATGTCCGCAGGCTAGAGACGGGCGATCACCAGCCGCGGACGTCCTCTGTATCCGGAAGGCGGGCATCGTCCCCGTACGGGAAGATCTCGATCAACTCGCCGGCGGCGATTCGTTTCTGGATCACCTTCCACGGGTCGACTTCGAATAGGTCGCCGTGCCGCTCGT
This sequence comes from Acidimicrobiia bacterium, assembly GCA_036373995.1. Lineage (GTDB taxonomy): Bacteria > Actinomycetota > Acidimicrobiia > Spongiisociales > ZC4RG35 > JANQRA01. Next base: position 2,772 of record DASUUP010000049.1, on the reverse strand, counting down.
GGAAGGCCTCACGCAGCTCCGGCTTCAGGCCCAGGAAGCGCTGGTGCTCTTCGGGAAACACGTCGTTGCCGCCTACCGAGAACCACGGTGCCTCGCTCATCGCCTCGGTCTCATCCCGCGGCTCGGGGATTTCTCTGAAGACGACGTCGGTCAAGGCGCTGAGCTCGTCGTAGTCGTAGAAGACGACTCGCCCGTGGCGGGTGACGCCGAAGTTCTTGAGCAGGAGATCGCCGGGGAAGATGTTGGTGCAGGCGAGGTCTTTGATCGCCTGCCCGTAGTCGATGACCGCCGAAGTGGCCGCCGACGGAACCGCCTCCCGAGCGTACAGATCGAGCGGAATGACCCGCCTCTCCACGTAGAGATGGCTGATGACGACTTCGTCGCCTTCGAGCCGAACCGTTCGCCCCGCCTGGGTGCCCAGCTCGTCGAGCAACACGGGGTCGAATCGCGACTTGTCGAACGAGAGGTGTTGGAAATTCTGTGCGTCGATGAGACGGCCCGCCCGGTCGTGTTGGGAGACGAGCCGGTATTTGTCCATGATCGTGGTGCGGGTGGTGCGCTTCGGTGGGGGGAACTTGTCACGGATGACCTTGAAGACATCGTCGTAGCCGGGCATCCCGAAGACGATCATGACCAGACCCTGGATACCGGGGACGTACTCGAATCGCTCTTCCGTCGAGTTCAGGTGGCGGAGGAGGTCCCGGTAGAGCTCGGTCTTGCCGTGCTTGTTCTGCCCGATGGAGATGTAGAGCTCTGCGATGCGCTTGCGGGGCATGAGACGACGCAGGAAACGAACCAAGTCGTAGGGGCGGGCCACTTCCACATGGAAATACGACCTGGTGAAGCTGAAGAGTATGGAGACCTCGTCCTCGGTGAGCAGGACGGCATCGACCACCACGCCACCGGATTCGTGTCGGAGCGAGAGAACCATGGGGAGCCGCACGGATCCGGCATAGAGCAAACCCACCACGTACGCGGACTGGCCCCGGTAGAAGACGGATCTCACGACCTCGGCTCGCCCAACGACCGGGAGACCGCCCCGTTCGGTGAGACGCTCCTCGATCCTGCGGGCAACCGCTGCGGTATCCGAGTCGAGACGTTTGAACGGGGTGTCCTGCACGAAGTGGGTGAGGATCCTGGAGACCAGGTCGGCGGTCGTGTCCTGGCGGTCGAAGATCACGTAGACCGCCTCGTGAGAGGGGCTGGGCGGGCTGTCGAAATCGGTGTCGACGAACTCTATGCGGCTGTCCACGCCGACGGTATCGAAGACCTGTCTCGTCACCGAGTTGTGGAACGTCTCGGCCAGCTCCCAATCCTGACGCTCGGTGATGAGGCTGGAATACACGGCCTTGATGGCGATCCAGAGCATGGGGTCGTCGAGGCGGTCACCGAGCATGCGGCCGATGTCGTCGACCACGCTCCGGACGACGTGGCTGTAGACCTTGAGCCTGCCCAATGCGTCGGCCTGCATTCCCCGCCAGTCCGCCTGGGCAAACCGAGTGGGGGCGCGCTTGTTGAATGCGCTGAACCGGGCCATGTACTCCTCGAAGCCTTCGAGGATGCGACCGGCGCTGACGTTGGAGAGTCGGCTATCGGATAGTGACGAAGCCACCCGTGCTCCCGTCCCTGGAGGATGGCCGACCGGGCACCGCTAGGCGGTGCGACCGCCCAGCTCGCTGTCGAGGAGGAGGATTGCGCTGGACTCTCCGCCGCCGAGCCTCACGCGCTCGAGGATGGTCTCCACCGTGGCCTCTTCTTCGTTCTGCTCCGCGATGAACGTCTGCAGGAAAGGAAAGCTGGCCAGGTCTCCACTGTCGGACGCCAGCCGGTAGATGTCGTGGATCGCCTTGGTCACATTCTGCTCTTGGGCCAGAGCTGTCTCGAAGACCTCCTCGACGCTGTCGAACTGGGACCTCGGTGCGTCGATCGCTCCGATCTTCACCTGGTTGCCCCTGTCGAGCACGAATTTGAGAAAGCGATGAGCGTGCTCTTTCTCCTCTTCGGCCTGCGCCTTCATCCACGCACCCATTCCAACCAGGTTCTCGCGCTCGAAATGGGCGGCCATTTGGAGATAAGCCACTGATGACCCCAGCTCCATCGTTATCTGGTCGTTGAAGACCTTGGCCAGGTCGTCAGGCAGTTTCATGTCGATTTCTCCTGTATCCGATGAGGCATCGTAAACAGCCGGATGGCAGTCTTAGGCTTCCGGCGACGAGGGTCATGGAGTTGTGAACGGGATGGCGGTAATGGGGCGGGTGAGGGGATGGTCGTAGGTGCTGCGGCGACTTGCTCTCCTTCTGGGTGTGCTCCTGACGGGAGTTGGTCTGATGATTGCGGCCATATTCATCGGAGGACTTGCAGCTGATGATCCTGACGTCTCGGGCAACATTGTCGGTTACGACATCCTGCTCTCCTCGACCCTGCCCCCTGGGATCTACCTGATTTGGTGGTCAGCGCAGCGCCGGAAGGTCGAAACGCGTGCTAGGCCGGATAGGACCGGACAGTCACGTGTAGGCAGGCTGCTTCTGTTCGCAGTGGTGAGCACGCCCGTCGTGATCGCCCTGCACTCTCTCGCTACCGCCACGCTGCACATCCCTGGCTGGATTGCCGGGATAGGGATCTCTGCCGTGGTTGGGCTTGTCGCGCATTCTGCGGGGTCCGACTGGTTTCGATGGTGAGGCAAGCGACCCTCTTGAAATCTGTCCGGGCGTTCGCAGTATCGAACATATGTTCGATACGCAGGGTGTTGTAGTTGGGTTCTCGGCGGGGGAG
>DASUUP010000048.1:0-2953 GCA_036373995.1 Acidimicrobiia bacterium | reverse complement strand
GGTGCATCAGGCGGGTTCCGTCCCATTCGTCATGGCCATCCTGGCCGGGCTCGCTGCAGGTGCGCTGGCCGGGTTACTGCAGGGGTGGGTGATCACACGGTTCGCCCTTCCCTCCCTGGTGGTGACCCTCGCCGGACTCATCGGATTTCGGGGCGCGGCGCGGGTGTTCATGGAGGATGAGTCGGTCGGTGGCTTCCCTGGCTGGTTCGACCAGCTGGGTCAGCAAACTCTTCTCGGTCCTCTCCCGGCCGCACTCGTGATCTTCTTTGTCGGGCTGGCAATCGCATGGGTAACGCTCGATCGGGGCGCCCTCGGCCGGAAGGTATACGTCATCGGAGATAACGCCGAGGTGGCGCGCTTCTCCGGGGTGGCGGTCGACAAGGTAAAGCTCAGGCTGTTCGTCGCATCGGGACTAGTTGCAGGTCTTGCCGGCATCCTCTTCGCTGCCCGGCTCGGTTCGGTCAGGGGCAGCTTGGCGGAGTTCTTCGAGCTGGACATCATCACGATGGTCTTGCTGGGTGGCGTGAGCATCTTTGGTGGATCGGGATCGATGCTGGGCGTGACGTTGGCCATCTTCACGGTCCTGAACATCCGAAACGGATTGGGACTGGCCAACGTGGACGGAATCATCCAGACAGGAGTCATTGGCGCCCTCCTGATCGCATCGGTTCTCATTCCCAACCTCGCGCAGCGACTCGGACAGAGGGCGTCGCGCCGCAGAGCTACAGCACAAGCACCGCCGTGATGAGGCAGGAACGGAGGTAACTACGACGACAACGAGACACGAGAGATCAACGAGAGCAAACAGGAGGAGTAAGGAACTGTGAAATCAGTGAAGAAGAGAATGCGTTGGCTGGCACCACTGGCCGCACTGGCGCTGGTGGTCGCCGCCTGTGGCGACGGAGAAGGTGGTGACACCACCACCACTGCCGGCGCCGACGAACCGACGACCACTGCAGCACCGGAACCGACCACGACGGAGCCAATGGATGACACGACCACGACCGGCGCCTCAGCCGAGGGACCGGTTGCGATCGAGTCCGACGGGTCGATCACTTCGACATTCTTGCCGAAGTGCACGAACATCGCTGTGTTCCCACAGGCGAACGAGGGTGCTGAGGAAGCCGCAGCGGAGCTCGGCTCCGATCCGGCCGATTTTGTCGGACCCGCCGATTGCGGTGACGCCACAGGTCAGATCGAGTTCATGAGCAACGCCGTCACTCAGGGCGTAGACGCCATCATGGTGTCGAACAACGCCGGTGACGAACTGGCGCCATCGGCCCAACAGGCCGCCGATGCCGGCATCCCGGTGGTCAGCTGGGACTCGCCGATCCCGTCCGCGGAGGGCGAGAGCGTGTTCATCGCCCAGGTCGACTTCGACGAGACCGGACAGGTGATGGCCGACATGGCGCTCAACATCCTCGGTGAGGACGGTGGACAGTTCGCCATCCTCTCGGCGACACCCGAGGCCGCCAACCAGAACGCCTGGATCGCAGCGATGGAAGAAGTCATCGCCGGGCCTGACTACGCCGCACTGGAGCTAGTCGACACTGTCTACGGCAATGACGTCGCCGAGGACTCGGTCAACCAGGCTTTGGCCTTGGTGGACCAGTACCCGGACCTGGAGCTGATCATGGCTCCCACCACGGTCGGGATCGTGGCGGCCGCACAGGCGATGACCCAGGAAGGCCTCTGTGACGAAGTCAAGGTCTCGGGTCTCGGCTTGCCATCGGAGATGGCCGAGTACACCCTCAGCGGTTGTGCCCCGGAGTTCGCTCTCTGGAGCTTCACCGATCTCGGTTACCTCGCCTACTACACGGCCTATGGCATCGCCACGGGTCAGATAGAGGCAGTGGAGGGCCAGCAGTTCACGGCAGGGAGGATGGGTGACTATGAGATCACCGCCGACCCGACCCGTGATGCTGGTCTTCGCGTCCTGATGGGTCCCTTCACGGTCTACGACGAGACCAACGTCGAAGGAGGCTGATACTGACCGCTATCCGGGCCCGGAGTGGATCTCTCCGGGCCCGGGTCCCGGGCCTCAACACTGAGAAGATCGATATGGAAAGACGGCACGAAACCGGGGATGACCATGAGTGAGGAGCTGGTGCCCGAGATCGTCGAGGAGCTGATCGCCAGATCTAATCGGCTCGGAGCCGATCGGAGAAACACCAACTACGGCGGTGGCAATACGTCGGCGAAGGGCACGATGACCGACCCGACATCGGGTGAAGAAATCGAAGTCATGTGGGTCAAGGGCTCAGGAGGCGACCTGGCCACCCTGCAACCATCCGGCTTGTCGAGATTGCGACTGGAGATGGTCAAATCGTTGAAGGACGTCTATCGCGGCGTCGAGCACGAAGACGAGATGCATCAGCTGCTCGACTACTGCGTGTTCGGCCCCGGCGGCGCTGCACCGAGCATCGACACCTCCATGCATGGCCTGATCGAAGCCGCGCACGTGGATCACCTCCATCCTGACTCCGTGATCGCGATTGCCGCCGCCGCCGACGGCGAGGCGCTGACCAAGCGATGTTTTGGCGACGATCTGGGATGGGTGCCATGGCGCCGACCCGGGTTTGAGCTTGCGCTGCAAATCGAGGCCCTGCGTCAGCAGAATCCTGGCTTGCGCGGCGTGGTGATGGGGGGGCACGGCCTCACCACCTGGGGCGAGACCTCAGAGGAGTGCGAACAAGCATCCATCGAGATGATCCGACGGGCCGCCCAGTTTCTCGAGGAAGAAGGCAATGACGAGCCACTCGGCCCGATCCGAGACGGCTTCGAGCCGTTGCCACCGAACGAGAGAAGGGCGGCTGCTGTCGAGCTGGGACCGTTCATCCGCGGTCTCGCCAGCACCGACAGTCCCGTCGTCGGTCGGTGGTTCGACGACGACCTGGTACTCGACTTCATAGGCCGCGAGGCAGCTCCGCGGGTGGTTCCTCTGGGCACGTCA